>PFKE01000113.1 GCA_002784145.1 Flavobacteriaceae bacterium CG_4_10_14_3_um_filter_33_47
GTAGCCTTGCACCAATTGATAGGTAAACTCTGTAAAACTCATCCCTTCAGAAGCATCGGAAGAAATTCTGTTTTTTACCGAATCTTTGGCCATCATGTAATTTACGGTAATGTGCTTACCAACATCGCGAATAAATTCAAGGAATGAAAAATCTTTCATCCAATCGTAATTATTGACCAAAAGTGCAGCGTTTTCAGCATCGCTTTCAAAATCCAGAAAGTGCGCCAATTGCTTTTTTATGGCTTCTTGATTATGGCGCAAGGTAGTTTCATCAAGCAAATTACGCTCGTTCGATTTTCCCGAAGGATCGCCAATCATGCCCGTAGCACCACCAACCAAAGCCACAGGTCGATGGCCACAACGCTGATAATGTGCCAATAACATGATAGGTACTAAGTTTCCAATATGCAAAGAATCGGCTGTAGGGTCAAAACCCACATAAGCACTGCGCATGCCTTCCATTAAATGTTCTACTGCTCCAGGCATTACGGTATGAATCATGCCTCTCCAAGTTAATTCTTCTACAAAATTCTTTATCATGTTTTAATATTTTTGGTAAACTAGGGCAAAGATAAAAATCAATGTATAATTACTTATGCTTAATGAATATTTCTTTACATTAGTTGCATGATTTTAGTAACAGGAGGCACCGGTTTGGTAGGTTCGCATTTGCTATACAAATTAGCAAGCGAAGGCGAAAAAGTACGCGCTATTTATAGAAATGAACGAAAATTATCCAATATTAAAAACGTGTTCTCTTGTTACACAGCAGATTATATGCCTTTATATGATTCTATTGAATGGTTACAAGCTGATATTCTGGATATTCCCTCGCTTACCCGGGCTTTTAACAACATTGCTTATGTGTATCATTGTGCCGCTTTTGTGTCCTTTGAACCAGATAAATATCACCTTTTAAGAAAAACAAATATTGAAGGAACGGCCAACATGGTTAACCTTTGTATTGCTCATCATGTAAAAAAACTTTGCTATGTTAGCTCTATTGCTACTCTTGGAAACCCAGAAAATTTAAAGGAAATAACTGAAGAAACCGAATGGAATGCCGAAGCAAACAACACCATTTATGCCATCACCAAATATGGTGCAGAAATAGAAGTTTGGAGAGGTTCTCAAGAAGGTTTAAGCGTTGTAATTGTTAACCCAGGCGTTATTTTAGGAGCAGGTATTTGGCGTTATGGTAGTGGCAACTTGTTTACTAAAGCGTATAAAGGCCTTAAATATTATACGGCTGGCTCTATTGGACTAGTTGACGTAGAAGATGTGGTAGGCATTATGATCGCTTTAATAAAAAGCAACATTACCAATGAGCGTTTTATTTTAGTGGCCGAAAATTGGCATTATAAAGATTTTTTACAGAATTTGGCCAAGGCTTTAAACGTTAAACCGCCCGAAAAATTGGCGTCCGTAGGTTTATTGCAAATTGGTTGGAGATTGGATTGGTTAAACCACAAGTTGTTTGGAAAACGAAGACAGCTTACAAAAAATTTGGCAACGTCCTTAACTCAAGAAAAAAGGTATAGCCATACTAAGATTAAAGAATGCATAGACTATAACTTTAAGCCAGTTTCTAAAAGTATTACTGAGATTGGAGCGTTGTTTCTGAAACAGGTTCAATAAGTTTTGGCTTAATTTTTTCTTTAAATTTAACTTTAAAAATAGAATCTTTTTTTGGCAATAACTTTAAAGAATCATTCGTTTTTAAAAGATTTAATGAATCTCTTTTCTTTTGGTTATTTATAGAATCTGTTTTTCTTTTTTGAGCTTCTTCTTCTAATGATAAGGCTTCCAAGGTTGTTTTTAATACCTCAAGACTGTCTTTTACTTTATTGTAAATGTCATCATAATCATTCACATAAAAGGCATAATAATGGTTGTTTAATGCAAATGTTGCGCTGTCTATGTTATATTTTTTGTACACATAGTCTTCAGAATAGATGCCTTGATTTTGAAGTAATATTTGATTTGAACCATTGGCCGATGCTATGATTCGCAAATCCAGAATAATATTGACCATCTCTTTTTTTGAAAGAAAATGATCTGGCTTTTTAGGTTTATTGAACGTATAACAAGAAACCAATAATAAAAGCGTGCCTAGATATAAGGTGAGTTTTTTTATCATGATCTCGTAAAAGTTAATCGTTTAGCCGATTTAAATTTATGGAATTTAAAATTCTCAAAAGCCAAATTACCATTAATAAACGTATGGGTAATTCTAGATTTAAACGTGGTTCCTTCAAACGGCGACCAACCGCATTTATATAAAATGTTTTCCTTTTTAACGGTGTAAGGATTATTTAAATCCACCAAAACCAAATCGGCAAAATAACCTTCTTTAATAAAACCTCGCTTCTCTATTTGAAATAAAATAGCGGGATTATGGCACATTTTTTCAACAATTTTCTCAATGGAGATTCTCTCTTTATGAAACATCTCTAACATGGCCGACAAGGCGTGTTGTACCAATGGTCCGCCAGAAGGCGCCTTGGTATATACCTGTTGCTTTTCCTCTAAGGTATGAGGCGCATGGTCTGTAGCAATAACATCAATTCTATCATCCAGCAATGCTTTCCATAATTGCTCTTTGTCTTTTTTTGTTTTTACTGCTGGATTCCATTTAATTAAAGTGCCTTTTTTATCATAATCCTCATCGGTAAACCATAAATGATGAATGCAGACTTCTGCCGTTATCTTTTTGTCTTTTAAGGGAATTTTATTGGTAAACAATTCTGTTTCTTTAGCCGTTGACAGATGAAATACATGCAATCTGGCACCTGTTTTTTTTGCGAGTTCAATAGCGCTCGATGATGACAAATAACAAGCCTCTTCACTTCTGATTTCAGGATGGTATTTTACAGGAATGTCATCGCCATATTTTGTTGAGTAAGTTTCCAAATTTGCTTTAATAGTCGCTTCATCTTCGCAATGAACGGCAATGAGCAGATTGGTGCTTTTAAAGATTTTTTCTAATATTTTAGGATCATCTACCAACATATTGCCTGTTGAAGATCCAAGAAAAAGTTTTAAAGCTGCCACTTGAGTAGAATCAACTTTTAATATCTCTTCCAAATTATCATTAGTGCCGCCAAACATAAAAGAATAGTTGGCGTATGATGTTTTTGAAGCCACTTCAAACTTTTTTTCTAAGGCCTCTATGGTCGTTGTTTGCGGATTGGTATTAGGCATCTCTATAAATGAAGTAATTCCACCAGCAACAGCCGCTTTAGACTCAGTTTCAATGGTCGCTTTGTGTGTTAAACCGGGTTCTCTAAAATGCACCTGGTCATCAATAACTCCAGGCAATAAATATTTGCCTTCCGCATCAATAACGTAAACATCTCCAGATTTCGCACTGATAGATTCACTTATTTCCTTTATTAATTCTCCTTCAATTAATAGATCTCCGCTAAATATTTTGCCCTCATTTACAATATTTGCATTTTTTATCAGTATTGTTTTTTGCTTCATAAACCGCTACTCCTTTTTAAAAACACTTTTTATCTTCATTGAAATTACTCCAAAGATAGCTTCAGAAATGATGCCAGAACTTAATTTTGATTCGCCTTTTGTTCTGTCTGTAAAAATAACAGGTATTTCTACAATTTTAAATTTTTTAAGATACGCTTTAAATTTCATTTCTATTTGAAACGCATAGCCTATAAATTTTATCTTATTTAAATCCAACGTTTCTAAAACTTCTCTTCTATAACAAACAAAACCTGCCGTAGTATCA
>PFKE01000039.1 GCA_002784145.1 Flavobacteriaceae bacterium CG_4_10_14_3_um_filter_33_47
GTCATCATCAGGATGATTTTTAAGCATAAAAATAGTTTGGTAAATAAAAGGATAATTAAAAGCCATTTCCTTGTCTTCAAATTCATCCCATGTTAAGGTAAATAAAGTTTTCCACCACAAATCCCAAATACTTGGAGCCAATGAATTTACCTCACTATTATAATCCCATTTTTTAATATTATTTAAAATTTCTTGCTCTTCAATACTTAAATTTGAAGTATCCATATGTTCAAACATGTAGGGCAATAATTCGGAAGCTTTTAGATTAAAATTGTTGTTTTGAAGGTCTTTAAAATCTTGAATGCTTATTTTTTCTTTAGATCTGAAAAAATCATTAATCACTCGATTTCTATAGGTTTCATATCCATCATTAAACACGTAGAAAGGATACGATTCATCAACAGGATGTTGATTGGCAGAACTCACAAAACCTTGCTCAGGATTTTTAGAATGTGCATTAAATTCTTTTGGGATAAAACTTTGCCAATCATTTTCTGGAAGACTTCCGTCCATTAAAAATTTACCTTGCCCTACCCATTTATTTGGAAAAAGGCCTTGTATCCAAAGAGCAATATCGCCTTCTGTTGAAGCAAATACAAAATTTTGAGCAGGTGCTACCCAATGCTCAAGAGCTTTTAAATAATCATCATAATTTTTCGCAGAATTTAAATCTAAAAGTGTTCTTTGATTGTTGCCTCCTATATGTCCTACCCATTTCATGGCATAGCCTTCTTTTTGGCCATTGCCTTTAAAGGAGTAATCATAACTTACTGGTCCGTGATGCGTATAAAAAACAGAATCAATATATGTTTTTTGTCCTTTTATTTTAATCTCTTCTAAACGTACTGATGTGTTTTTCCAAGTGTTGTTATGCTTATATTGCGCTCTAGTATGGTCTTTAAATTCAATTTTATACCAATCTTTAACATCTCGTGTTGCATTGGTTTCGCCCCAGGCAATATGATTGTTAAATCCTGAAATAACACCTAAAGCTCCAGGCAATGTAGCTCCAAAAGCATTATGATTTGGTGTTGCTAATTGCATAACAAACCAAATAGATGGTAAGTTGAGTCCTAAATGTGGGTCATTGGCTAAAATAGGGTTGCCAGAATATGATTTACTTCCAGAAACAGCCCAGTTATTACTACCATTATCAGGATCTGGTTTTTCCATGGTTTCTGGAATAGAATCTAAAGGCAGTTGAGATTGAGGCACTTCTGTTTTTGGAGTATATATAAAGCTCCAGTCTGTTTCCTTGGGTATTATGGGGTCAATCACATCAAAGAAGTCTGGATATAATAAATCGAAACGGTCTTTACCAAATTCACGAAGCGCATTGGTATATTCAAGATCATAATCTTTTCCACAGAGCATATCTGTCATATACATAAGCAAAAGAGCTGTTTTTTTTGGAGTCCATGGCTCTGGCTTATAATCTAATAATTTATACTCTACAGGATAATTTTTTACATCTAAACTATGTATATAAGTATTGACACCTTCACTGTAAGCTTCTAAAAATTTTAAAATCCCTGGGTCTTCTTTCATTTTTTCTAAAGCGTTTTCAGCTCCAAAACCCATGCCTTTTCTACGTTGGGTTCTATCATAGTTTAGGGCTTTTTCTCCAATAATTTCTGATAATCTACCTGCTGCGGCATAGGTTTGAAATTCCATTTGCCATAATCTGTGCTTGGCTGTAATAAAACCTTGCGCTCTATATAAATCTAAATCGTTTTGCGCAAAAATGTGGGGAATAAGTTGCTCGTCATAATGTACGGTAACCTTATCTAAAAGGGCATTAATTTCTATAGAACCTGTAGTTGATTCTGTTTTTTCGTTTTGCCAAACACCTTGAGACGGACTTAAAAACTTGCCTATTGGAGGAATAGACCCTAATTTAGTATTTAAAGCATAAAAAATCCCTAAAGCAAGTAGTAGGGATAGGCCGAATTTAAAGTATTTCATTAGGAAATTTTATGAGATTTAAATATTAAATATAAGAAAATTAATAATTAAATAGATTTCCTTTTACAAAAAATAAATAAATAATAAAAGCTTTGCCAAACGTATGGTGTTGTCAAAATAAAACGGTCTGTTTGTATGGGTTTTCATGCTCAAGTAACCATTGTTTGCGGTGTAAACCACCTGCATAGCCGGTTAAACTGCCATCACTACCAATAACTCTGTGACAAGGCACCATAATCCATAAAGGGTTTTTTCCATTGGCGTTGGCAACTGCACGAATAGCTTTTACATCGCCTAATTGTTTTGATAACTCTAAGTAAGTTATGGTTTTTCCGTATGGAATTTGTTCAAGTTGTTTCCAAACTTTTTTCTGAAAACTGGTGCCCTCAGGATTAAGATTGAGGGTGAATTGAGTACGAGACCCTTTAAAATATTCATGGAGCTGAATCACACAATCTTCTAACTCTACTGGAATAATATCGGTTTCTTTTTCTTCAGAATTTAAAACAGTAACGGATATAATCCCAAGGGTATCACCACTAATTTTAGTGTAACCTAAAGGCGATTTGATGATGCAAGTTTCCATTAATTAATGGTATTTTCATCTTCAATAATGCCGAGCCGTTTTGCGCGAGCTTCCCAACTTTTTCTAGCTAAATGTTGCAAGTCGGCAATATTATCACTCTCATCCATAATTTCAAACCCTAATAAGGTTTCAATCACATCTTCCATAGTAACAATACCACTAACAGAGCCATATTCGTCAACGACCAGTGCCATATGATTTTTACTATTTACTAATTGATCTAGCAATTTTGGAATCGCGAGTGAACGGTTGACAATGATAATATTTCGCTTGATATCAGCCAATTTTTTACTATTGTTATCATTTGCCATTTCTCTAAAAGCATCATCTTTTAAAACCAAACCAGTAATATTATCGGTTTCATCTTGAAATACTGGAATACGAGAAAAACGAACGTGTTGGTTTTCTTTAAAAAATTCTTCAACGGTCATGTCTTCGTTAACCGTTTTCATAACCGTTCGTGGTGTCATTACGTCTTTAGCCTGAATGTTTTTAAAGGTCAATAAGTTTTTAATTACGGTACTTTCAGAAGCTTCAAAAACACCTTCTTCTTCAGCAATTTGCGTCATGGCATAAAACCCATCTCGACTCATAATACTACGATGGCCTTTGCCACCAATAAGTTTGGTGGTTAGTTGAAGTATCCAAAGGATACCTGTCCATTTTAACGGAAAAAGCAATAGGTTTAAACTTATAGCCGTAAAATTGGCTAATTGTCTCCAATATGTAGCTCCAATGGTTTTGGGAATTATTTCTGAAGCTATTAAAATCAAGATGGTCATTACCGTAGAAACCACACCAACCATAACATCTTCAGTAAACGGAAAACCAAGAAACATTTTTTGGTCGCTTCCATATATTTCGGCATAGGCTGTTTTGGCTTGCACACCAACTAAAATAGCACCTACGGTATGCGCTACCGTATTAAAAGTTAAGATGGCAATAAGTGGTTTATCAACATCTTTTTTAAAATTTTCTAAGATAATGGCAAACGATTTCCCTTCTTTTTTGTTGATATTAAGATAAGTAGGTGTAATACTTAGTAATACGGCTTCTAAAATGGAGCACCAAAAAGAGAAAACGATAGCGATTAACGCATAAAATATGAGCAATCCCATAAGTGATTATTTTTTTTAAAGCTATGAAATTAATTTCACAATATCTTT
>PFKE01000133.1 GCA_002784145.1 Flavobacteriaceae bacterium CG_4_10_14_3_um_filter_33_47
GCTTTCTTCTATCGATTTTGCACCATCATCAATCCCGGGAAGAATATGGCAGTGGATATCAACAAAATTTTCTAATAAATCTTTAAGGAACTGCTTTTTTTTAAAAATATATAACATGTTAGCATGGAGATTCAATCATTTTTTTTTGAATCTTTTTTTAGTTTTTGGTTGATTTGGGAAAGGTATTTTATAAACGGTTTTTTTTATTCTTCTTCATCATCAAATAAGGTGGATGGTTCTATTAAGGTTTCTAACTCCAAATCCATCACCACATTACCTAATTCGTCCACTTCAAAATCTTCCTTATCAAAATTGGTCATGGTGTAATGCAATTTACTGCTCACTTTTACTAGATAATCGGCATCATCGGTTTTAATTTCTACAGCTTCAATGGTTTCGTTCCGGTGGTTATCAAACGTGATGATGTCTTTGTCGCTATACCCATCAGGGAATTTTTCCTTTAAAAGATTAAGGATTTCTGGGGTTAATTTCTTGTAATCGATAATAATTCTTTTCATATGTTTGAATTTATTGTTTTAGAGGTCATATGTAACACTCCATGAAATCATAAACATGTGTGAAGTTATCTCTTATAAGTGTTTCTTCGGTAAATCATTTAAATATTCTTTACGATCTGAGGCAAAGTCTGTTTAACAAGAAGCCTCGTTCCACAAAACAAGCCTTTTATACATTATATGTGGCTCATAAACCTTAATTTATTTACCTATAAATGCTGTTTTATAAAGTTACAATTTTTTTTTATTTAAAAACTTAAGTTGCATAAAATTTAAACGCATCGATAAGAATGGATTCTTCAACCAAGCAATCTATTTTAGGGGTTCCTATGGCTTCTAAAAGCACAAAGTTGATGTTGCCATGATGATTCTTTTTATCAAACTTCATCAATTCTAGGATGGGAACATATTCCGATTCATCAAAAGAAACTACCCCATAAAAACTATGAAATCGCTGTTTAATTTCCAGACAGGTTTCCATGGAAAATCCCGTCAACTGGGTTGAAATATAACTCGCCATAACAATCCCTATAGCAATGGCTTCGCCGTGCAAAAGGGTTTCTTTTTGTGGATGGCTCAGGCAATACGATTCAATAGCATGGCCTAAGGTGTGACCGAAATTTAAAGTCTTCCGTATATTGGCCTCAAAAGGATCTGCATCAACCACCTGTTTTTTAATGAGTATGGATTCATAGATTAGGGCATCCAAATCATCCAAGGATTGTGTTGCCAAATCTTTAAATTGGTTCCAATACGATGGGCTACTGATCAAGCCATGTTTTAGCATTTCGGCCAGACCAGAGCGCATTTGATTTTGGGGTAAGGTTTTTAAAAAGTTAGTGTCCACAAGCACTAAATCGGGGACACTCACCACACCTATTTGGTTTTTTAAGGTTCCTAAATCAACGCCTGTTTTTCCACCAACGGAGGCATCGACCATGGATAGGAGGGTTGTAGGGATGTTGATGTAAGCAATGCCTCGTTTGAAGGTAGAAGCTACAAAACCGCCTAAATCGGTAATAACACCACCACCGACGTTAATGAGCAAACTTTTTCTGTCGCCGTTTAAGTCTGAAAGCGTATTCCAAATACCCAGACAGGTTTCGATGGTTTTATGGATTTCACCCGATTCAAGTTCTATGATTTCTATAGTGCAATGGGTTTCCAATTGTTCCAATACCAAGGGCAGACAATACGTATGGGTATTTTCATCCACCAAGATGAAGATGTTAGAAAAGTTTTTATATTTAATATGCTGATTTAATGATTTATAACAGGCTTTATTAAAATGAATGGTTGACTTATTTGCAGTAATAGATTTCATCAGGTTCTCTTAAATATTATAATTCACTAAAGGTCTTTTAAACAGAAAAAAACGCTATGGACAAAGCAATGTACACTTTGAAAATAGGGCTTTAAAAAAATTTTCTTTAAGGCTGTGAAATTAAGGAGATTTTATATAAAATGATAACGCCGGCATGATTATCTTTGTATTAATTTTAACGACAATGACTACCGAACGTATTTTTGATGATACTGAAATTGCTTTTGCACTAAAAAGCGATTCTGAACTAGAACGAGCCTATTTTCTTTTTAAAATGATTTCTATTGAACCTTTGGTTAAGATAGGAACAGCTGCAACAAACTTTGCATTAAAGGCGCATTTACCCATAGAAGGCTTGATTCGAGCAACGGTTTTTGATCATTTTTGTGGTGGGGTTAATGAAGAAGATTGCCTACCCGTTATTGATAAAATGTATGAAAAAGGCGTAAGTTCTGTGTTGGATTATTCTGTGGAAGGAAAAGAGAGTGACCAAGAGTTTGATGCTGCCATGACCACTACACTAAAAATCATGGATTTTGCCAAAGAAAAAGCATCCATGCCCATTGCTGTTTTTAAACCCACAGGATTTGGGCGATTAAAACTATTTGAAAAAGTGGGCACTAAAGAACCTTTGACCGATGCTGAAACCCAAGAATGGCAGCGTGTTGTTAACCGATATGATGCGGTTTGCAAAAAAGGAAAAGATCATGACATTGCTGTTTTAATTGATGCAGAAGAAACTTGGATGCAAGATGCTTCCGATGCCTTGGTAAGAGACATGATGCAAAAATACAATACCGAAAAACCCATTGTTTTTAATACTTTACAGATGTATCGAGAAGATAGGATGGACTTTTTGAAAAAGGAGCATCAACTAGCTAAAGAAAAAGGCTATTACATCGGATTTAAATTGGTTAGAGGTGCTTATTTAGAAAAAGAAAACGAGCGCGCTAAAGCCAAAGGCTATCCAACACCCATGTGTAAAAGCAAACAAGCTACTGACGATAATTACAATCAAGCGGTTGCTTATATGCTGGATAACCTTGCGGATATGTCCATCTTTAATGGATCTCATAACGAAGAAAGTTCGTATTTGATGATGGCTAAGATGGCTGAACTTGGGATTGAAAATAACGATCGTCGTGCCTGGTTTGGACAACTTTACGGGATGAGCGATCATATTAGTTTTAATTTGGGAAGCCGAGGCTATCAAGTGGCCAAATACATTCCATTTGGACCTGTTAAAGATGTGATGCCTTATTTGATAAGACGTGCTGAAGAGAATACCTCGGTAGCGGGACAAACTGGAAGGGAATTGTCTTTATTGACCAAAGAAAAAAAGAGACGCAAACTTCTTTAAAAACTTATAAATAAGATTTTAAAACCATTTTTATAGCAGATACCGTATCATAAGGTGTCAAGGAGGCTATGGGCTCCAAATCAAAACCTGTTGGGGTGGTCTTGTCTTTTTTGACCACATAGAATATGTCTTGATCTGGGGTAGGTTTTAATTCTTCTTGCTGGGAGATGATTTCTTCGTGAAGTTTTTCGCCAGACTTAAGGCCTATGATGTTGATGTTTCCTTGAATACTAAGGTTATTTCTTTTTAAGAACCCATAAGCTAGTTCTAAGATGTTTACAGGGTTTCCCATGTTAAACGTAAACACATGATGCTCATAATTCTGTAAGTTGGCCAATTTTAAAATAAGATTGCAAGCCGTTACTTTGGTTATAAAATAGCGGGTTACGTCTTTATGTGTTACCGTTAAAGGATGGCCTTGTGTTATTTGTTTTGTAAAAAGCGGTATTAAAGAGCCATTGGATTCTAAAATATTACCAAATCTGGCCACTAAGAATTTGGTAGTTCCTTTTAAGTTTAAATGCTCTAAATAACGCTCACAAATGCGTTTAGACATTCCCATGACACTAATGGCATTCACTGCTTTATCTGTTGAAATAAAGATAAATTTATCT
>PFKE01000136.1 GCA_002784145.1 Flavobacteriaceae bacterium CG_4_10_14_3_um_filter_33_47
GAGGTTAGACGTAACCTTAATTTTTTGTTTTGGTAAAAACAAATGTTTAACTTTAAATTTTAAAAAAATGAAAAATTTAGAAAATTTTGGTGTTCAGGAAATGAATGCGCAAGAATTAGTTTGTATTGATGGCGGAGGTTTTTTAGCCTGGATATTGGGGGCAATGGCAGGAATAGCACATGGTCAAAGCCAATATATTGATGAATACGGAAATTATTACCCTAAACAATATTAATCATGGAAATAATTGATTTTGGAATTGTTGAAATAAGTTCCACAGAATGCGAAAAAATAAATGGTGGTAATCCCTGGTTTTTTGTGGGACTATTTATAGCAATGCTCAATGATGCAGATAATAACCCTGATGATTTTTTGGATGGATATAATGCTGTTAGGTAAAATTATATTGTTATTGAAGCTTTTTTTCATATTTTTGAAAAAAAGCTTCATTTTAAAAACTATAGTATATGAAAATTAAACAAACACTAACTATCTTTTTATTAAATAATCTTTTATCAATATATATATTTTTCATATTTATTTTGATTTTAGCAATAAATGATGCTATAAACCATCCTTCTGATTTTAATGATGGTTTTAAATTCATTGATTATACTCTAAAAGGCTGTAGGTTCTAATTATAACGACTGACATTGAATTTGAACCTTGAAAACAAGACAAGAAGTTAAGCTGTTATTTATTGAATTACCAAAATGATTCAAACATATTAAATGGCGGCGATTTTGGCTTTGAAGGCTCAATCCTTTCTACAATAGCACAAGTGCTGTTAATATCACCATATTTATTTATTATGAGCGTGTAAAGCCTAGAAAACTTCAAAATAAAACCCCCACTGCAAAAAAATTGCAGTGAACACTCCTAATATTGCCATATAAATAACAAACATGGCAAAAACCACCATAAAACAACACGATATTACCGATTGCGGGCAGCTATTTTATAAAGAAAAACACCTTACTGCAAGGCTTTGGCAGTGAGCGCGTTTATATTAGCTAAATCAAAACAAGTTACTGGACGCAGTAAGGAGGTTAGACGTAACCTTAATTTTTTGTTTTGGTAAAAACAAATGTTTAACTTTAAATTTTAAAAAAATGAAAAATTTAGAAAATTTTGGTGTTCAGGAGTTGAATGCGATGGAATTAATTGGTGTAAATGGAGGTGTTGACTTAACAAAACAGGGATATAATGCAGGCTGGCTTGCAGCAAGATTATTAAAAAATTTTGTAGAAGGATTTCTTCCATTTTAATTAAATTATAACAGAAAAAATGAAAAATTTACTTAATGTTGAAGAAATTAACAAAAATGAATTAATGATAATAAATGGAGGTACTTTACCTAGACTCGATGGTTATATTGCTACTGTTTCGAGGGCTGGGTTAGAAATAGCTGAAGGGGTACTTACATATTCGGCTGGATTTTTGACAGGATTTGTAAATGGTTGGATTAACTAAAAATCATAATTTGCTATTGTTTGATTTTACAAAAACCATTAAAGATGATAAAAAACCTATAAAAAAGCACAAACTCTTTTTTATAGGTTTTTTGATTTGTATGTTAGGCATTTTTTTTTCAACAATTTTACAAAATATTATAGACAAATTCATTGATCCAAACTTTACGAATTTTGACAGATTGGATTATCCAATAAATTTGCATTTTTTTTTCAAAATTGTTTTATTGGGACCTATTCTAGAAGAGTTAGGGTTTAGGTTGTTTTTGAAACCAAGAAAAAGAGTCTATATTCCTATTTCATTTGCAATCTGTAGCTTTTATATTTTAGGTTTTTTGTTTAGAGATTTGAATATATATTATAAATTATCATTGAGTATCTTTTCTTTTGGTTTAACCTATTTCTATTCTAACAATATTAAACAAATAATTGAAGATTATTATTCTTGTTCCTTTTATTTGACGGCATTTATTTTTTCTTTCTTGCATCTAAAAACATTTAATTCAATTTCTCAAATTCAATGGGTGTTTTTTTTAATTGTTATTTTACCATATTTTTTCTATGCTATTGCATTTTCATATGTTAGAATTAAATCAAATACATTTTTGGCTATTTTGTTGCATGCTGCAATTAATGGAATAGCATTTTTCATAAAATATATAGTGGTTCTTTGGTGACAAAGTCATCATTGAATTAAGTGTAAAACAATATACTGGACGCAGTATGATAAGACGTTATCATTTTTAGGTTTGATGCGTTATTGCAAGTTTTACGTCATTGCGAGGGCTGTACAAACGAAGCAATCTGTTTAAACAGAACCGTAAATTTTACAATACAAAAAACAAATGTTTAACAATTAAAATTTTATTTTTATGAAAAATTTAGAAAATTTTGGTGTTCAGGAATTGAATACTAAGGAATGCATGGATTTTGATGGAGGTTTTATTCCATTATTAATAATTGGAGTGGCTTTATTAGTTTCAAGTTGTGCTCCTGGCTGTGCTGCAGCAAAGGAACCAATATATCAAAGCAATCAGTAAAAACCAATTTAACAACGACAATAATTTGTCGTTGTTTTTTATTTATTATGAATTTAAAGAGAATCTTTAATAGTATTTTAATATTGGTTTTTAGACTTTTAGATTTATATACAACCCATATTGCAACACCAATTGATTTTGCAAATCAAGAACAAAATTTTTTGGTAAAAGATTTAGGTTTGAGCAAAACCGCATTTTTTGTTGAGGAGGTTATATTTGCCTTTTTATTGATAGCTATATATTTGTTGTCTATCAAGAAAAATGAAATTTTTAGAATTAAAGCCAACACTTTTTCCAGTTATTTGAAAACGTTTTTCTTTAATAAAAAGGAGAAGAACAAGTTTATTAAGTATTTTGGTTTTTATTCTTTAAAAAAAACATTTTACTTATATGGAACAATAATTCCACAATTATATATAACTACTAGTATAATATTAGCATTAAATAATTATTGGGTGTATCTTTTGGTAAATGGTATTAAAACAGCGGCAACGTCTTATAGGTATTTAAATAAGATTTATGTAATTGATTTTATAATATTTGATTTGCCGGTTATTCTACTTTTTGTCTTTATGTATCATAAATTAAAAGTAGAATATAGAAAAAATAACGTTTTTGCTTGATTGAAAACCGCTAATATGCTCCGATCGGCAAATCATCCCAGTTTTTTAGGATTACAAAAAAAGCTAAATTATAAATTAAAATACATATTGCAAAAAATATGCAGTGAACCCTTCTAATATTGCCATAATAAACGCACTCCTTATGGCAAAAACCACTATAAAACAACATGATATTTTTTAAAGAAAAACACCTTACTGCAAGGTTTGTGCAGTGAGCACCTTTATATTAGCTAAATCAAAAACAAAATACTGGACGCAGTAGGGTTAGACGTAACCGTTTTTGGTTTTGATATGTTATTGTAATTTTTACGTTATTGCGAGGGCGGTACAACCGAAGCAATCTGTTTAAATAGAGCCGTAAATTTTATAATACAAAAAACAAATGTTTAACAATTAAAATGTTATTTTTTATGAAAAATTTAGAAAATTTTGGTGTTCAGGAGTTGAGTGCTGGTGAGAAAATAAAAATTGATGGTGGAAGTGTGCCTCCATGGTTTTGGCAAGCTGCGGCGGCAACATTCATTTACAATGTATTTGCTGATTGGGAAGAAAATGTAGCTGCATTTAATGCAGGTCGTGAGGATTTGTTAGGAACAACAAGTGGAGCAGGTGGGTCCTGGTAAAATATTAAAGTTTAAAATAATTATAAATATACTATTGAAATGAAAAATTTAAATAATTTTGTATCTGATTTAACTCAAGAAGAGTTGAAGACAATAAATGGAGGTGATGGTATAACCGAAGCAGTCTTTCGTTTTTTTGGTTGGGTTTCTGTGGTAATAGAGGCAGGATTGGATGTGCCGCATGCTAATAATCCGAGCGGATTAGAAGGGTCAAGACCGTTTGAATAATTAGATGATAGTTATGAAACTTTTATTAGATTTTTTTAAGATTTTTTTTATTGTTGTCATATGGGAATTAATCTCATTTTTTATTGAAAAAGACGCAGTTTTAGAATGGAATATTTTTAAATTTCTTTTAAAAGTTTCAATTATCTTTTTCTTGTTTTTAACATTGAAATATCTTTCTAAGAAAAAAGATGCCAATTGATTTTTTAGTTTTTACTGAGTTAGAAGAACTAAACATAAATCATGAATTTAATCTCGTTATAATTGTTTGAGATAGCTATTGGCCTTGATAAAATCGTTGAATAAAAACGGACATTAATTGTAAAGATGGTTTTTTTATGTAATTTTATTTAAAACTATATAATATGAAAAATAAGAAATTGAAATATTTTATTATCATTGTTGTTACATTTTTAATATTTAGCGTAGTTTTTTCTGATTGGGAGCATTTTAAAGAAGGTTTAGGGCTTTAAGAAGGACATGTTACTCCATACAAATAAGCAAGCAAAGGAATTTAGATTACTAATTAAAAAATAAAATCCTCACTGCAAAAAAATTGCAGTGAACACTTCTAATATTGCCATATAAATTACATACATGGCAAAAACCACCATAAAACAACATGCTGTTTTTTCAATAAAAAACACCTTACTGCTAGGTTGTGGCAGTGAGCGCATTTACATTAGCTAAATCAAAACAAGTTACTGGACGCAGTAAAGGGTTAGACGTAACCATTTTTTGTTTTGGTAAAAACAAATGTTTAACTTTAAATTTTAAAAAAATGAAAAATTTAGAAAATTTTAGTGTTCAGGAGTTGAATGCTAAAGAGATTAAAAACACTAATGGGGGATTTTTGGGCATCTTAATTGCTGCAGTTATAATAATAGCTGCTGGTATTTTTGCAAATGATGGAAATAATAACACGCAGACCTATATAGATGGAGATAGAGTAGGTAACTAGTTTAATGTAAAAGAGGCTGTCTTGAGTTTTAAGATAACCTCTTTTTATTTGAATAGTGCAGATAGATTTTCCAAATATGCATTTTTTAAACTTTTTAGACAATATCTTTTAATTAATTTATTATGAAATTATTAATCTGGATATCTAACCTTTTAATTACTATTGTTTTTACTTCTTTATTGAGTAATTTTAAAGATGATGATGGCTATATTATTCTTCAAGAAATAGAATTAAGTAATACTAAGATTAAAGGAGATTTTCTGTTCGATACAGGCGCACAACTAACAGTGATTGATAGCAGTCTTTTAGAATCTTTTAATTATAAAGACATCGGTTATATTACGAGTACTGATTTTTATGGAAACCAAAAAAAAGTAAAAAAAATTAATATAAGTTCAATCAAAATAAATGAAACTACTTTTAATAATATTGATGCTTTTGTAATGAATTTGAGTGCATATCAATGTTACAATTTCAAAGGTATTATTGGTTTTAATCTAATTAAGAAAGCCAATTGGCACATTGATTTTAAGGGAAAAAAAATAAAATCATTCCCTATTTCAAAATCTATTTATGTTGACAAAGCAACCAAGCTCCCATTTAAAATTAAAAATGAATCTATGCAAGTTAATTTAAAAATTACAAGCAAAATATATAAAACAATTTTTGATTCAGGTGCCAAGAACGAAATAAATCTTGCTCAGGAAGATTTAGATACTACAAAAATTAAAGATTCTCTTTACAGTGTCGAGTTATATACAAACACGTTAAATCAAAAAAATGGAATTAAAAGAACTGTTTTATTTACTAAAATGTGCAATTTAATGATTGGGAAAAACAGTTTTGATAAGAAAGTGAGTTTCAATGGAGCAAGAACAATTGGAATAGATTTTTTTAAAAATACGGATTTCTTAATTATCGATTTTAAAAAAGGAGAAGTTTTATTCAATAACACAAAAAAACCTCAAACTGAAGATATTATTACTAAGCATGGGATATATTTTAAAAAGTTAGATTCTGGCGAAATTATTGTTAGTTATTTGAGAAAAAACTCAACGTTACAAAAATTAGGGATTAAAGTTGGGGACAAGGTTCTTTCTGTAAACGATATATCCTGCGACGATCTAAATATTTGTGATTGTAACAACCTATTGAATAAGGAAGCCAAAAATGGCAGTATTAAAATAAAGTTTCAAGATAAAGGTGAATTATTCTCTTTTTAGAAAGTGTTTTTAACACTAATTTATCTTCTATGAGTATTAATAATATTGCTACAAATTTCATATCAAGCAGAAACAACTACCAAACAATTAAAGAAAAACACCTCACTGCAAGGTTTGTGCAGTGAGTACGTTTACATTCGCTAAATCAAAACAAAATACTGGACGCAGTAAAGGGTTAGACGTAACTCCTTTTTGGTTTTGATAAAAAACAAATGTTTAACAATTAAAATTTTATTTTTATGAAAAATTTACAAAATTTTGGAGTTCTAGAAATGAACTCAAAAGAACTTTGCGATGTTGATGGGGGTGTCATGGGCTGGGATGACGCTTTAGCAATTATAGGCGCAGCTATCTATATATATAATGAGGGTGGGGATTTTGTAGACGGGTTTAATTCAGCTTATGCAAGCGCAAGATACGGAGGTGCTGGGGGTAGTTGGTAAAATATTATTTCGTATATAATTAATAATTAAATATAAAAATTATGAGTAAACTAAAATTAGAAAATTATTCAGTATCAGTTCTTCCTATTCAAGAAAAAATGGATACTATTGGAGGAGATAAGTTCCTTAGAGATTTAGGAGCTTTTTTTGGAGATATTGTAGGGTCTGTTGGGAACTATTTTGACACACAACGTGGTTCTTTTAGCATATTCGCAGGCAATGGAGGAAGCTGGTAAATATGGAAATTATTCAGTATCAGTTCTTCCTATTCAAGAAAAAATGGATACTATTATTGGATATTGGAGGAGATGATTTCCTTAGAGATTTTTAGGGGCTTTTTTCGAAGAAATGTAGGTCTGTTGGGCACTATATACATAACAAGGCATCTGGAAATGTAGGTTTTCAATATGGCTCATCTATATATGCGAATTAATGTGAGTTTAACAAAACTCACATTAATTTCTTTTTTAGAAAATACTTGATTGTAATGACTATTAAATTAAGAATTGCTAAAAACTAATAAATATTTATATTTTAGCGCTAATTAATATTTTGTCTTATGGAAGAATTGGATAAATTGAAAAAAGAAATTTTAAAATTAAAAAAACAAAGATACATATTATTGATTTATGTAATTATATCAATAATTATTATGATTTATAATCATGTTTAGATTATGCTCCCATTATATCTGTCAACAATCAAATTATTAAGTATAATTAATCAATTAATTTAAAATAGTTATATAAGATATTAATTATATTTTCTTTCTTAGTTTATAGCCTTCGTTTTTTTTATCGCAATTTTCCTCCGATCCGCAAGGCATACCTATTTTGATGAATTACCAAAAGAGGTTAAATTATAAAGTAAATAAAAAGAATCAAAAACTTCAAAATAAAATCCCCACTGCAAAAAAATTGCAGTGAACACTTCTAATATTGCCATATAAATTACAAATATGGCAAAAACCACCATAAAACAACACGATATTACAGATTGCGGTGCAGCTTGTTTAGCATCTATAGCAGCACATTATAACTTAGAAATACCTATTGCACGTATCCGCCAATATGCAGGCACCGATAAAAAAGGCACCAACGTATTGGGCGTTATAGAAGCAGCACAAAAATTGGGTTTTGATGCTAAAGGAGTGCGTGGGGAGTTAGATAGTTTGTTTAAAATACCTAAACCCGCTATAGCCCATATTATTGTAAAAGAACGCTTGCACCATTATGTGGTTATTTACGAGGTTACCAAAACCCATATAACCATTATGGATCCCGGTGATGGGAAGTTACACAAAAAGACCCATGAAGAATTTACCAAAGAATGGACAGGTGTTTTAGTGCTCTTAATGCCTCAAGACAATTTTGTTACAGGCAACGAAAAAGTTTCCATTTACAAAAGGTTTTGGTTTTTGTTAAAACCCCATAAATTTGTTTTAATTCAGGCATTGGTAGGAGCTGTAGTCTATACCTTATTAGGGTTTTCTATGTCTATTTATATACAAAAATTAACCGATTTTGTATTGGTGGGTGGCAATACCAAATTATTAAATCTTCTTGGGGTTATCATGATTTGTTTGTTAGTACTACAAGTTATTATAGGCATTTTTAAAGATGTGTTTTTAATAAAAACAGGACAGCAAATCGATGCTCGGCTCATTTTAGGGTATTACAAACATTTATTAAAACTGCCCCAACAGTTTTTTGATACTATGCGTGTGGGCGAAATTATCTCGCGTATTAACGACGCTGTTAAAATACGCGCCTTTATTAATGGTGTATCATTAAGTTTAACTGTGAATTTCTTAATCCTTATATTTTCGTTTGGCTTGATGTTTTTTTATTACTGGAAATTAGCTTTAATAATGTTATTGGTTATTCCGCTTTATGCACTCATCTATTTTATAACCAATAAGCTCAACAAAAAAACCGAGCGTACCATAATGGAGCGTAGTGCCGATTTAGAAAGCCAATTAGTGGAGTCTCTAAATTCTGTAGGAACAATTAAACGCTTTGGATTAGAAAGTTTTGCAAACATTAAAACTGAAACGCGTTTTATAAGTTTATTAAAAATAGGTTATAAATCGGCTTTAAATTCGGTGTTTTCAGGTACAAGTTCAAATTCTATAGCACAACTCTTTACCATTATATTGCTATGGAGCGGTTCTTATTTTGTTATTGAAAGAGAAATTACGGCTGGAGAATTGATGTCTT
>PFKE01000143.1 GCA_002784145.1 Flavobacteriaceae bacterium CG_4_10_14_3_um_filter_33_47
TCTGTAAAAATTATTTTATCTGTTTTTAATACTATTGACTCATTAAATCTTTAAAAGTAAGCCTTTAACTGAATGGCTCCTGTATGAATTGTTTTACTAGTTTCTGTCTTTCTTCCAAAGTAACTTAAATTTAAATCCAGAAACTTGGTAAGTTTTTTTTGTGCTAATAAACTCCACGTAAAGTTTTTTCCTGGCTGTAAACCTTCAAGCATTTGATACGAAACCGGTGTATTGGAATTGCCTGTAAAATTATTTGAAAAATAATTAAACTCTCCGGTTATTGTTCCTTTCTCATTATTTGAAAAGGTAAAAGACGTGCCGTATTTTTGTTGTTTTAAAGTCTCTTTATCTCCCGTGTTGTTTTGAGTTGAGGTATGTTGATAAAACACATCAAAACGGCTATTGTCATTAAATAAATAAGACAGTTTAGGGTTGTATCGTTGTTTATTTAAATTATAATTTTTACTCAAAAAATTTTCATTGATACTTTCATTCTCATCAAAAGCGGTTAATAATTCAATAAGCCAAGATTCTTCAATTTTATGGTTAAGGTTAAACTGATGGCTTTTTAAACGGTTTTCTATAAACCCAATGGAAAGCACATTTCTGGTTTTATTTGATAAATACGTGTAGGACGTTGTATAATGTTGTTTCCCTCGGTTAAAAAACAAAACGTTTCTAAAGTTAAATTGAAGCCCTAAAAGGTTATTGGCTTCTGTTTCAAACGGATTGATATTAAAATTATTCCCGGCACGTTTTATTTTTCTATCAATTAAATAGCTGGTTTGATTATAAAAATGCGACCAAAATTTCTCAGATTTATTATCACTAACCGACCATTGTGCCGGATTGATTGTAAACGTTTGACTCAATCTATTCTGATGCGTTTTTATAAAAACCCTATTTGGAAGCAATACTCGAATATAGCTTCCTTGGTCTTGAAATTGTGCTATTTCAAACTCCTCTAGCTCTTGAATAGCATTGTTGTTATAATCAATCCAAGTGTAAGTACCCTGTCCGGGTTCCACTTCAACATATGTAAAATCTTGTTGTGCCAATGCTCCAGAATTGGTTTCAAAAACCGTATTCCATTGTACAAATTGTTTAAAAAACTTTTGATTGTACTGCATTCTGGAGTTGATGGATTGCTCGTCTTCTATAGCCGCATCTTCATTATCAAGCACTCTATAATTTACATAAAGTGATACATTGGTGTTTGAATTTTTAATGAGTTTAGAGTCTAAATAAAACGTATTTGAGGTGTTTACTTTTTGTAATTGATTATTTTTTATGCTATCATTTATTCTATTTTTATAACCAATTTCAGCAAAAACGCCAGTGCTGTCTCCAACACCATAAAAGGCTTCATAAGATTTAAATTTCTGGCTTAAAGGCGTTAAGGTTGAGGTTGTTTTATCTTGTTGCTCATTGTTTTCAATAGCCAGTTTGGCGCCTAACCAACCATGTTTCATGCTATACGTAATTCTGTTATAAGATCTAATAAATGTTGATGAATTTATGTTTGATTCAGCATTTAAAAAACTGGAATAAGAAACCAAATTAAATTTATTTAATAACAAATTAAAATGGGCAACATGTCGGTTTCCAGTAAAATTTTCTGTAAAGCCTAAATGCTCAAATTGATATAAGGCGGTGCCTTTTTTTGAATGATTTAATGATAATCCTGTGATAAAAAGTTGTTGATTACCTGTTGGGTTTTCAATGTTCCAATCTCTTGTAAATTCTGCTTTATATAATCGCTCAATGGTTTTAAAATTCTTTTGAATATAATCTACATCCACAAAAGCATTTAAGTTCCAAAGGCTATCTTGTTTTACAATGGCTTGTGATATTTTAAGCTTTCCAGCAAAACCGTCATTATTGGCATCATCAAGGTTTGAAAACAAGTTGAGGTCATTTTTACTGCCAGCCATTTCAAAATCAATAGCCGTTTTTTCTGATGGGTTATAGCGTCCGTTAATAACAGCTATTTGAAGTTTTGTTGGTGCAATAAGTTGAACAATGGGCGCAAAGTTTCCTTGTGGAATACCCGAAACAGGTTCTATATATTCATAAATATTGCTAATGGCATTAATGCTACTTAATATGTAATCGCCTTGATTTGAACCTACTAAACTAAAGGTAACCCTGTATAATTCGTCATCAGGATTATTAGAAAACACAAAAGCTTCAACACCGTTAATGAGTTCTTTTTTATATAAAATTCTATTATCACTAAAACTGTCGAAAACATCCGAAGGAGAAACCATTAAGGTTTTGTCATCTCCGGCATTTGAAAGAATTTGCACTTGATCTGGAGACAAGTTTTGTTGTAAAGGTTGGTTTTTGGCATCATTTTCTGAATAAATCGAAACCCCAATATTTAATGTTTTGCTTTCAAATTTAGCACCACCAAAAGCCACTAAACGCGAAAAATTTCGCTCACTAAATTGATAATCAACCGTAATGCGCATTTCAGATGTTATGGGAAATGTCGCGTTAAAAATAATTTCTCCTGCATTATAATCTATCATGTAATCTTGATCTTCACCACGTTTTATTGCCACACCATTCACATAAACCGTTTCACTACCAGAAACAATTAAAACAAATAATTCACCATTTTGTCCTTGAAGTTTATAGGGTCCTTGATTGCCTTCTTGAGCGGTAAACTGGCTTCTCGTAAATTGTCCTCTTACCAAAGCACCTGCAGCAAATAGATTAGTTTTATGTTCATCATTACCCAAATTTACGTTTACTAATAAGCCTTGTACACGTTTAGAAAAATTGGCAAAATAGGATTGACTGTTTATCAAGTCAATGTCGCCGGCACGTACATTCCATGAATCGCTGAACAATTCAATAAAAACCTGATCAAATTCATCAAGCCGTTGTGAATAGCCGCTTTCTTGCAATGGAATGTTGGCATCTTGTATGGAAGCCCTTAGAGAAACTTTATTATTTAATTTGCCCGTTATTTGAAGATCAAGTTCACTATTTAAAACAGAGTTTTGATTGTTGCCAATGGTTACACCACGCGAAATACTTCCTGATGTTGTTAAGCCATCAAAAGGAACATAGCTGCTCTCTTGATTGCTTTGAGACAGTTTATAAAGTGTTTGAATATTATCATTGTTTTCAACAATAATATTCTCATCCAATTGCTTGTAAGTCTTGGTTAAAAAATCTGGAAAGCGTAAGTAATTAATGATGATGGAATCTGTTTCAATAGGTTTATTAAAAATTAAAAGGGCTTTAGGAAAATCAATAGTGTAATAACTGGTATCAAGATATAAACTGTCTTTTGTTTTAATGGAGAAAAAATTAGTGTTAATACTAACACTATCAATAACGATAGAATCTTTTACAGCAACTTTTTTAGTTCTATAATTAGAATTTTGAGACATGCCACAAAACCCCACAAAAAATATAAAAAGAAAGGCTATAAATTTCATCTACTACTTAAACTACAAATCGTTTAAAATATTTTGTTAATAGTTTTTGTTAAATGTGCCATAAAATAATAGTGTAAAAGTAACGTAATATTTATTTTAGCTAAAATTACTTAGTATCTTACATGAAGATAATATCTTATAACGTAAACGGCATTAGAGCGGCCATTAACAAAGGATTTTTACATTGGTTAAAAAGCGCCAATCCAGATGTTATTTGTTTACAGGAAATTAAAGCTTTACAAGAGCAATTGGATTTAGACCTTTTTGTTGAGGCAGGTTACCCATACAATTATTGGTTTAGCGCCCAAAAAAAAGGCTATAGCGGTGTTGCCATTTTAAGTAAAACAAAACCAAAACATGTGGAATATGGAACCGGTATTGCTTCTATGGATTTTGAAGGAAGAAATATAAGAGCAGATTTTGATGGGTTTTCTGTTATGAGTTTGTATTTACCAAGTGGAACCAACGATGATAGGTTAGAGCACAAATTTGAATACATGGATATGTTTCAAGACTACATTAACAGACTTAAAATAGACATTCCAAATTTGATAATTTGTGGGGATTATAATATTTGTCATGAAGAAATTGATATTCATAATCCAAAAGGATTGAGCAATGTATCAGGATTTTTACCTGTGGAACGCCAATGGATAGGCCATTTTATTACTAGCGGGTTTATTGATTCTTTCAGACATTTAAATAAAGAACCTCATAATTATACCTGGTGGAGTTATAGGGCTAATTCAAGAGCCAATAACAAAGGTTGGCGATTAGATTATGCCATGGTTTCAAAACCATTACAAGAAAACATAAAAAGAGCCGTTATATTGTCTGATGCGGTGCATAGCGACCATTGCCCCATTTTATTGGAAATAGATAATTAATTTAAAAACAAACCTTAATCAGAACTTAAAAAATGATAAAAAAAATTTCATTAGCCGTCATAACGTTAGCCTTGATAGCGTCTTGTGTATCTCCTAAAGTTTACAAAGAGTTAGAAGGAAAATACTCCAATTTAAAGCAAGAAAACAGAAAGCTTTCAGAAGAAAATGAATCACTTTTAAATGCTAAAACAATTGCTGAAAATGAGTTAAAACAACTTCAATCAGCGTATGATGAAGCGGTAGCAGAACGCGACAGATTACAAAGTGATTACAATGCTACAAAAGCTAATTATGATGCGCTAAAAGCATCTTATGATGCCTTAGAAAAAAATAGTTCCGAAGCTATTGCTGCCAATTCACAAAAAAACAGAGAGTTGTTGGCTCAGTTAGAAGCTAAAGAACAAGCACTTGCTTCAGAAAACCAACGATTGGAAAAGCTTAAAAGAGAATTGGAAGACCGGTCGAACAGAGTCGCAGAACTAGAAAAAGTGATAGCCGATAAAGATGCTGCCATGACAGCGTTAAAAGACGCTATCTCAAGAGCTTTAACCGATTTTGAAGGCAAAGGATTAACCGTAGAACAACGCGATGGAAAAGTGTATGTGTCTATGGAGAACAAATTATTATTCAGTTCAGGCAGTTGGGCTGTTGGAACCGAAGGCAGACGAGCAGTACAACAATTAGGAAGCGTATTGGGTCAAAATCCAGATATTGCAGTACTCATAGAGGGCCATACCGATAATGTACCCTATCAAGGCAATGCTCAATTAAGCGGAAACTGGGATTTATCAACCAAACGAGCCACTGCCATTGTTAATATCCTAAGAGAAAACGCTACAATTAATCCAGAGAATTTAACCGCTGCTGGTCGTGGAGAATATGCTCCAGTTGCAACTAATAGCACACCAGAAGGAAAAGCAAAAAACAGACGAATCGAAGTTATTTTAACACCAAAACTGGATGAACTTTCTAAATTGTTAAACGACAATTAATTACGGGGAGTTACCCAAGGTCTCGCTTAGAGTTTATCCTAAGCATAAACAAAGGGCTATATTTTTTTGCGCCTCAAAAAAAAGGTTGCCACTTCAATCGCTAACGCAAAACCTAAACATCGTTTTAAACCTTTCAGAACAAAGGTTCTGAAAGGTTTTTAATTAACTTTAAAACCAAGGTTTCTTACCTACTTGATACGTATTGTAAAATTCCTCGTCAGATTTTGTTAGGTAAATTATCCCTTCAATGAGTCCTAAAACACACATGACCCAACCGGCAATACCACAAGTAAGTATTCCAAGTATTAGGGTGATAACAAGTATAAT
This sequence comes from Flavobacteriaceae bacterium CG_4_10_14_3_um_filter_33_47, assembly GCA_002784145.1. Classification (GTDB taxonomy): domain Bacteria; phylum Bacteroidota; class Bacteroidia; order Flavobacteriales; family Flavobacteriaceae; genus Yeosuana. Next base: position 5,662 of record PFKE01000143.1, read on the forward strand.
AACACCCTCTTTGGTATATCCTAACACAAACTTATGAACTCCAAAAACCCCTAAAAAAATAGCTAACACCCCAGCTAATATTTTTTTATTACTACCTGTAAAGGTTTCTTTTGCGTTTTCAGCAAATTCTGAAGCACTTTCTTTTGCTTCTTCTGTAAATTCTTTGGACTTGTCTTTAAGGTCGTCGTTAAAATTTTTTTCTTCTGACATGATGGTTTTATTTTGGTTTGACCTTTAAATGTACTAAAAAAAATGGCTCTATGGAATAATTTGTTCTTACCTAAATAACAATATAACGCCACCAATGGCTGTCACAATTAAAATAAAACGGCGATAATTTAAATTTGAAATTAATTTTACAAGAAAAGCACCAACAAAAAATCCAGCAATAACCACCGGAACCATGACCGAATTTAAAATTAACGTTTCCTTATTGACCGTTTTCCAAACAAAAAAATGAAATGGTAATTTAAAAACATTAACAATGAAAAATAACCAAGCAGCGGTTCCTATAAACTCATTTTTTGGTAAACGCATGGCTAAAAAATAAATGTTAGCTACGGGTCCTGCCAAATTTCCAATCATGGTGGTAAACCCAGCTAAAAACCCGGCAATCCAAGAAAAAAATTTAGATTTTGGAACGGATGACGATTTTCTGCTTTCAGAAATAAACATGAGAATTACAGAACCAATAATAATAATGGCCATTAATTTTTTAAAAATGATTTCAGAAATATCATTACCTAACCAAACACCTACCAAAACACCAACAATCATCATAGGTAAAAGTTTTATGATGTAGGCCCATTGCGCATGACGATTATAATACATTACAGCTAAAATATCGGCACAAATTAACATAGGAAGCAAGACGCCTGTGGATGCTTTTTCGCCAAAAACAAAAGCAAGAATAACCACAATAATAATGCCTATGCCTTTAATACCTGCCTTTGATAATCCTAATAAAAAAACCGCTAATCCAATAGCTATCCATTGGAATACTGTTAAATGATGTGATTGAAGAATTTCTGAATATTCCAAATTGGTTGATGGTTGATGGTGAAAAAACTATTTAAAAAAGGCCGCGTCTATGGGTTCCCAAAGTTCAATTTTATTACCATCGTTATCTAGTATCCAACCAAACTTTCCATAATCATAGGTTTCAATATCTCCAACTATGGTAACGCCTTCTTCTTTTAAAATCTTTAAAAGCTCGACCAAATTCTCTACCCGATAATTAAACATAAACTCTTTTTTTGAAGGCTTAAAATACTTAGTGTCTTCAGGAAATGGACTCCATTGTGTTGAACAATCTTTTCCTTCTTTATCTTTCCACCATAAGGTACATCCATAATCATCAGTATTTAAACCTAAATGTTTTTTGTACCACTCTTTAGTTGATCTTGGGTCTTTTGTTTTAAAAAACAATCCACCAATGCCTGTTACTCTATTTTTCATTTTAAGTGTTTATTTAAACATGTTGGTCTATCAATATGGTATTTCCATCTGGATCATGCATTACAATACTTGCTGGACCGGAACTACTTTCGTCTATTTCGTTTTCTAATGGAATCCCATTAGCTTTTAAATATTTTTGAATGCTTCTAATATCATCAAAGGAATCTACTTTATTGGCGTTTTCATCCCAACCTGGATTAAAGGTTAAAATATTGTTTTCAAACATGCCTTGAAACAAGCCTATAAGGGCGTTGCCATTTTTCATGATAAGATAATTTTTATCCATTTGTCCTGCAAACACTGAAAACCCAAGTGTTTCGTAAAATTCTTTTGAAGCCTTAATGTCTTTAACACTTAGACTTGCCGAAAATGCTCCTAATTTCATGGTTTTAGTTTTATTGGTTGATTATTTTTTAATATTGGATTCATAGATGGTAATCCATTCGTTTACTGTTATTTTAGATGCCAATACGCCTAATAATTCAAAAGGAATGTCTTCCAAATGCTTAAAACGGATACAACTTTTTCCCATATCTAATTTGCGTTTACAATGTTTTGGGTATTCAGAAACAAACCAATCAAGCAAGTTTTTTTTTGAGTACATTGCAAGATGATAAAAGTTTATCGAGTTTTTTTGTGAAGCAAAACTCATAAATGGCAAAGGCTCTTTGGGGTTGCAATGGTAACCATCTGGGTACATTGAATGAGGAACATAATATCCAATCATGCCATATTGAATACCTTCTTCAAAACCTTGGGGAAGCTTGTTTTTAATAACGCTTCGTAATTTTTTTAAAGCATCTTTGTGTTCTTCAGGTGCTTGATCAATATAATCTTCGGGCGATTTAGCTTGATGTGGCATGTTGTAACTTTTAGGTATCTAAAGTTAACAAAATTTAGCTTTTATTTTATCTACAATGGTTTGAGCTAATTTTTGCTTGCTTTCCATAGTCCAACCTGCAATATGTGGTGTTAGCAAAACATTTTGTGCATTGATTAAATATTGAAAGGCTTCGGGCATCTCGACTGCGCTCGATGTGACATCGCTTTTAAATAGGTTTTCAAAAGACGCTTTTTCGTATTCTAAAACATCCAATCCGGCACCTAATATATTCCCTGTTTTTAAGGCTGAAACCAAATCTTGGGTCACTACACTTCTCCCTCGAGCGGTGTTGATAAACCAAAATGGCTTTTTAAATGCCTTGATAAATTCGGCATGTATCATATTTAACGTTAATGGCGTTTGTGGTGTATGTAAACTTACCACATCTGCTTGTTCTTGTAATTCTTTAAGCGATACTTGTTTGGCATTTTCATCACCAACGTGTGGTTTTATATCATAACAGTACACCTTAACATCAAAACCACGAAGTTTTTTAGCAAAAGCTTTTCCCATGTTGCCATAGCCAATAATGCCAATGGTTTTTCCATCCAATTCCACACCACGATTGTCTTCGCGCAACCATTTACCTTGACGCACTTCGGCATCTGCCTTATTAAGATTATTGAACAATGACAAAAGCATTCCTAAAGCATGCTCAGCAACAGCATTTCTGTTACCTTCTGGCGCTGCAATTAGGGTTATACCTTTTAATTCGGCATAATGGCAGTCAATATTTTCTAATCCTGCACCAACACGCGCAATAAATTTTAGATTGGTGGCAGCATCCAAGAATTGTTTATCTATGGTAAAACGGCTTCTTAAAACAATACCATGGTAGTCTGAAATTTTGGTTTGAATTTGTTCTTTTGAAGATGTATAATCTTCATGATTGGTAAACCCTAAATCGTTTAGTTGATTGATTAATAAGTCGTGATTAGTATCTAAATGAAGAATTTTCATTAAAAACCAAGTATCATTTTAGCAATTAAGAAGTATAATAATATTCCGAAAATATCATTGCTTGTGGTAATAAACGGTCCGGTAGCAACGGCTGGATCAATGCCGCGTTTATCTAAAAATATAGGAATGAATGTTCCTATTAAAGCAGCAATAATAATGACGGTAATTAAGGCTATCCCTATAGTTAACGATACCAAATAGGAGGTATCAAAAAAGAAATGACTTATAACCAAAACCACCAATGCGATAGCAATTCCATTAACCAAACCCAATAAAAACTCTTTAAAGAGACGTTTTAAAAGTTCTCCTTTTATGGTGTCGTTTGCCAAGCCTTGTACAACAATGGCAGACGATTGTACGCCAACATTTCCTGCGGTTGCTTGTATTAAAGGCACAAAACTTAACAAAATGGCATAATCTTCTAAAACTACCTGAAAATTGGTAATGATAGTTGCCGCACCAATACCACCAAACATCCCAATTAATAACCAAGGCAAACGTGCTTTGGTGAGTTCCCAAATGCTATCATCGGCCTCAACATCGCTTGTAATACCTGCGGCTAACTGATAATCTTTTTCGGCTTCTTCTTTCATGACATCTACAATGTCATCAATAGTAATTCTTCCTAAGAGGCGTTGATGATTGTCTACTACAGGAATGGCTTCTAAGTCATACTTTTGCATCACTTTAGCAACATCTTCTGCATCATCATGAACATTAACACTATCGACGGTTTTTATGTAAATATCAGAGATTTTCTGGTCGCTTTTAGCAACAATTAAATCTTTTAAAGACAATCTGCCAATAAGTTTATTTTGTTTGTTTACAACATATATAGAATGAACGCGGGTTACTTCTTTGGCCTGACCTCTTATTCTGCGTAAACATCCAGCAACAGTCCAGGTTTCGTAAACTTTAACCAATTCTTTAGCCATAAGACCACCAGCGGTATCTTCATCATACGCTAAAAGTTCTCTGATTTCTGCTTTATGCTCTTCATCTTCAATCTGGGAAATAACGATTTGTTGACGTTCTTCTGGTAATTCTGCAATAATATCGGCTGCATCATCGGTGTCTAGCTCTTCTACTTCTTCGGCAATTTCTTTATCGGACAAGTTTCTTAAAACCCTTTCCCTATTGTCTTCATCGAGTTCCATAAGAACATCTGAAGTGGTCTCTGAATCGAGAAGTTTTATAACATACATAGCTTCTTCCAGATTTAGTTCATCTAGAATTTCAGCAATATCGGCGTAGTGAAACCCATTTAAAAGCTTTTGTAGTTCTTTGTCTTTTTGTTGTTCTACTAAAAGTTCTACTTGCTCAATAAGTTCATTGCTTAATTGAAATTGTATGTTTTCGTTTTGTTCCAATATTTAAAAATAGACACTTCGACTGCGCTCAGTGTGACCTTAATTTTATGATTCTTTATCCGTTTCAATTAATTGTGTGAGTCCTATAAACTCTTGAACACTTAATTGTTCCGGACGTTTGTCAAAGATAGCATCTTCTCTTAAACTTTCACTTAAATTGAATGTTTTTAAACTGTTACGAAGTGTTTTTCGGCGTTGCTGAAATGCCGTTTTTACCACTTTAAAAAACAAAATATCCTGACATGGCAAAGAATAATCTTCTTTTCTGGTAAGTCTTAGAACGCCTGATTCTACTTTTGGTGGTGGATTAAATACAGATGGCGGTACTGTAAATAAATAGTCTGCATGGTAAAATGCTTGAGTTAAAACGGATAAGATTCCATAAACTTTACTGCCTTCTTTTGAACAAATACGCTGTGCGACTTCTTTTTGAAACATGCCAGAAAACTCAGGAATTTGGTTTCTCATTTCCAATACTTTAAACACGATTTGAGTTGAGATATTATATGGAAAGTTTCCAATAATGGCAAATGGTTCTTCTTTAAAAACAAGGTTTAAATCGTATTTTAAGAAATCTTTTTCTATGATTCTGGACGCCAAACCAAGATAGTTTGCTTTAAGATATTCAACAGATTCTGAATCAATCTCAATAACGTGTGTAGTAACTTCTTTTTTTAATAAATACTTGGTTAAAACACCCATGCCTGGGCCAATTTCCAGAACTGTTTTATAGTTCTTTAAAGATAAGGTATCTGCAATTTTTTCTGCGATACTTTCATCACACAAAAAATGTTGCCCTAAATGCTTTTTGGCTTTTACTTGATGCTGATTGAACTTATTTGACACGAATTTTAGGGGATTTTTATTGGTTGGATATTAAAAACAACAAGATATGAAAGTTTTCATGAAATTAATTATCTATGCCATTTACCTTATATTCGTCAATAATTTCTAGCTCCGTTCTAAAAGACAACACCTGATCTCCAAAATGTTTTATGGCCTCTTGGCGTAAAATCTCAGCATTGTTTTTATAATACGCATCTAAAGCTTCTCTTGATTTTGCTCTATACTGAATAGAATATGTCATGCCACCAAGGTCTTCTTTAACCAAAACTCTTGTCAATTTAGCTTCTGTAAAATGCCCAGTTGCTAAAACTTGTGGAATATGTTCTTTTATCCATGTAAGCCATTCGACGTGAATGGTTTCATCAATGTTTGAGGTGACATTATAAATAATCATGGTTTTAATTTTTATTAATCTCTAATTGTTTTGCAAATAACAAGAGTTCTGCATCATCTTCAAAAGGAATGACTCTTTTTTGATAGATAAATTCTAATTTTTCCAAAAGTTTAATGGATTTAACATTGGTTGGTAAGGTAATGGCTATTAGTTTATTTAATTTAAACCTTTCATGAGCCAATGTTATGACTGCTTTTGCTGATTCAAAACCAAAACCTTGACCTTCAAATTCTGGTAAAAATGCAAATCCTAAATCAACATCTTCCAACTGTTCTCTTTTAATCAAACCACAAGTACCCACGGTTTTATTCTCTAGTTTTTCTTGCAGTTTGTAAAACCCAAAACCATTTTCCTGATAACTTTTTAACGTTCCGTTGGTTAAATATTCTTTAGCATCTTCAATCGTTTTTATATGTCTGTCACCTATAAATTTTAACCAATTTGGTGTATTGACAAGTTTTAAAAAGAATGAAGCATCATCAAGAGATAATTCTGAAATAATAAGACGTTGTGTTTCTACAATGACCATAGCGCATTAATTTATGGCATCGCCTCTTAGCCTTCTGTATCTTTTTCTAGCTTCAACAAAATAAATGCTATCCGCATAATTTAATACCATGGTTTCATATAATGCTTTTGCCTTATCGGGTTGTGCTAAATGATTAAGGTATAGGTTTGCCAAGTAATAGGTGGCATCATCAACTAAAATACCGTCTTTATAATTTATTAAAATATTTGAATAATTTATTTCTGCTTTTTCAAACTCTTGCCTTTTTTCAAATAATTTGGCTTGTTGCAAAAGGGCTTGAGGCACTATACTTTCTGTTTTATGGATTGTTATAATGGAATCTAACACAGAAATAGCTTCTTTATTTTTGTTTTGAAATGCCATTAAGTCTGCTTTTGCATATAATTTTAATGCTAGATGAAGCGAATCTTCATACTTATTGTCTGAGATTAAAAGTTTTAAATCTAAAGCATCATTGGCAATGAGCTGAGATGTGGATGCTTTTAAAATTTTAAGCTGAGATTCTGCCCAAGTAAAGTCGCCTTTGTAATAGCTAGTTTTTGCCACTTTAAATCTGGCTTCTTGTGATATGGTGCTATTTTTTAAACTTCGCTGTATTTGGGTATAATAAATTAAGGCCGTATTAAACTCTTCTCTTAAAACATAAATATCGCCTAATTCCATTTTAACTAGAGCTTTTTGCAAATCATTTAATGGTAATTTTAGGGCTTTTTCTAAAAAATCTGTGGCTTGTTTGGTTTGATTGTAGTAAAACGCTAAAAAATGAGCATAGGCAATTTGCAAGTCCAGTGTTTGAGAAAACGTTCCATAAGTGTTGAATAAGGCTAGGTATGTTTCGTTTATTTTATTGTAATCTTTACTTAAACTTTCTTTAGTATCAATTTGCAATAAGCTGTAATGTGAATTAAGTAAGGTATCGATATCTTGTGCTGTATTTATTAAATAGGTTAGTATTTCCTTAGCCAATTCATTTTCGTTTTCATTTATTACAATATTTGACAATTCTACAATTCTCTCCAAGCTTTCTGGATTCCTATTAAAAATAGCTTTTTCCTGAATAAAGGCTTTATCAAAATCTTTTTGTTGAATGAATAACCAACTCAGCATATTATTCCAAATAATTTTGGGTTCTTGCTGCATTTTCCTGAGAAGGATTTTTTTGAATATGATGTTGTTTTGATTGGTCTCGTCTTCTGAAATAAAATCACTAATGGCTCTCTTAATATTGCTTAAGGCTACTTCATTTTGTTCGGCAAAATCTATATAACTGATAAACATTTTTTCTACATCGCCTTGCTCTCCATAAATTTGAGCCATTTGCAATTTGAAATTAAAATCCGGTTTTAAAACCATTGCTTTTTTATAGGCTGCAAGCGCTTCGTTTAAAAGTGAATGATTTTGAAAACTTCTGGAAACACTAAAAACATTATTAGGGTTTAAATCCAGGCTTGACAATGCTTTTGAATAATAATCATTGGCATTTGTCATGTCTTTTTTTAACTGATAATTATATCCTAACTCAACATAAAACGCTGGAAAATTTATTCTCTCAATAAGTTCTACCAAAAATACCTCAGCGTTATGGTATTGTTCCAATTGTTGATACGAACCAATAATTTTATTGATATAATTAATATTGGAAGGAGATTGTGCATACAATTTTTTGTATTCAAACAATGCTTTTTCATACTCACCGTTTTCAAAATAATCGTTTGCAAAGATGTCTTCTTGAGCAAAAACAGAAGTACTAATAAGAATTAATATAAAAATCAAAAATCTCATGAGGTAAATATAGCAAAAGCGTGCTCTTGAAATTACAAATTTTATCATAAAAAATGCCCGAATAAAATTCGGGCATTTACCAACCTAAATAAATACCTATTAATTTCCGCTAATTTTTAAAAACGAAATAATTACTAGATTGGGGACGTTCTTCAAACGAATTAAATCCCTATTTATTTACTGCTGCAGTCGTATTATTTTCGGGCTTGGAGATTTCAAAGTCTGAAAATAAAACCTGTTTAGCAAAAAATACAAGTAATAAAAGAAGGAAGAGTCTTTTAAAATTTTTCATGGTTTTTTAGGTTAACTAGATTTGGTGAAGCTAACTTCTAAAATAATTATGAAATCTCAAAAGAAATTGATAAAAAATCGTTAAACGACTTGTTTTTTTGTCACTTGATCGATTAAAAATAAATTAAAGAATTTTTTTGTAGTAAAAAACTACTTTTATTAAATTTTAAAAAACACTAATCTATCCATGAAAACCCAGTATATTTTTGTAATACTTCTGGAACTTTAATGCCTTGTTCTGTTTGGTAGTTTTCCAGTATTCCTGCTAATACTCTAGGTAGCGCTAAGGAACTTCCATTCAGTGTATGGGCCAGTTCATTTTTTCCTTCGCTATTTTTAAATCTTAACTTAAGCCTGTTGGCTTGAAAGGTTTCAAAGTTTGAAACCGAAGAAATTTCCAGCCATCTGCTTTGCGCGGTAGAAAACACTTCAAAATCATAGGTTAGTGCAGAAGCAAAAGAAGTATCTCCACCACATAATCGCAAAATTCTGTATGGCAGTTTTAGCTCTTTAAGAATACCTTTAATGTGTTCAACCATGCCATCTAATGCCTTATATGAATTATTAGGATGCTCTACACGTATAATTTCAACTTTATCAAATTGGTGTAATCTATTCAATCCTCTAACATGGGCTCCATAGCTACCTGCTTCTCTTCTAAAACAAGGTGTATAGCCTGTAATTCCTATAGGTAAATCACTTTCATTGAGCAACACATCTCTAAAAATATTGGTGCCTGGCACTTCAGCTGTTGGAATTAAGTATAAGTTATCTTCAGTAACATGATACATTTGCCCTTCTTTATCCGGTAATTGCCCGGTACCAAATCCTGAAGCTTCATTAACTAAATGAGGTAATTGATATTCTGTATAGCCAGCTTCGGTGT
>PFKE01000126.1 GCA_002784145.1 Flavobacteriaceae bacterium CG_4_10_14_3_um_filter_33_47
TGTCATACATTATGAAGAATGCTGTGGCTCATTACAGGTATCAAATTGGTCTGGAGTTTTACCACAAAAACCACAGGATTCGCCAGTTTTGTTTAGTACAGGATTTTGGCTAGCACATGTTCCGGCAAATTTTCCATCTTTTTTTGCCCATAGTTTTATGGCAATTCCAGCAATTCCTAAGGCAAGTAAAGCAATGGTAATTAAAAAAAGTTTCATCTGTTTTATTTTATTTTTTAAAAGTAAGATGCAATACTCATCAAAATATTTTCAGTTGAATTGAATCTTTTTGTCAGTTGGTATTGCATGATATTAAAAATTTAATGCAAAGATAATGCTTTTAAATTAGATGATTCTAAAAGAATTTAATACTTATTTGTGTGACCAAGCAATTTTTTTTAGTGTCTTATTGAAGATAATTTGTAAATTTAAATTACTAACTATTTATTCTAAAACCATTATGAAAAAATTATTTGCTGAATTTTTTGGAACCTTCTGGCTTGTCTTTGGAGGTTGTGGAAGTGCTATTTTTGCAGCCGGTTTTCCAGAGCTTGGAATTGGATTTGCTGGTGTTGCCTTGGCATTTGGTCTAACCGTTTTAACCATGGCTTTTGCTGTTGGGCATATTTCTGGTGGGCATTTTAATCCTGCCGTATCATTTGGGTTGTGGGCAGGAGGCAAGTTTGCAGCCAAAGATTTACTAGGTTACATCATGGCTCAATTGGTTGGAGCAATTGCTGCTGCTGCTGCCTTATATTTAATAGTATCTGGGAAATCAGATTTTGTAGATCTTGGAGGTTTTGCTGCTAATGGCTATGGAGATTTGTCTCCTGGAGGATTTTCAATGACGTCAGCTTTAATGGCAGAGTTTTTATTAACTGCGTTTTTCTTGTTAATTATTTTGGGAAGCACTAATGAAAGAGCACCAAAAGGGTTTGCGCCAATTGCTATTGGCTTGGCGTTGACATTGATACATTTAATAAGCATTCCTATAACAAATACTTCAGTAAATCCTGCTAGGTCAACTAGTCAAGCGCTTTTTGCTGGTGCGGATTTCACCAACCAATTATGGTTGTTTTGGGTAGCACCAATTGCTGGAGCAGTGGTTGCCGGCTTTATACATAAAGCACTTTTTGATAAAGAATAATCTCATTTGATATTAAATTAAAAGCCTCATTTTACATGTAAAATGAGGCTTTCTTTTAAGTTTAATGGATCTTCTATTTAAGCTGAATTTCAGCTACTGAGTTTTCTAACGACGCAATAGTGTTTCCGCCTTTTGGTTCAATGGTAATGTTTAACCCAAGAGCATCTTCAGTATATGGAATGGCTCTAAGTTGTCTGTCTGTTTCACTTAAAATGCCTAAGCTTACCATTTTACCTTGTAATTCTGCCCAGATTTGGTAGCATTGTTCTTCAGGCAATTGTGGTAATGATACCACATCTATCATAGAGGTTTTTTCTTTAGGGTTTATATAAGCAACCGTTTTTAAGTTTTTGGCTCTATAGTTACCTTGTATGATGTATTTGTAAGTTTCCGGATTATTTAGTTGCTTGAACTGACGCATAATGTCGTCAAGTTTTTTATTGTTCATGTCAATATCACTTCTTAAATCGAAAATTTCATCAACAACTACCTGGTTTTCTTCAGAAAGCTTTTCGTTTTTAGAATGAAGATAAAAAGATTGACCAGCAAAGATTAATGCCACTATGCTTGCAGCAATGCTAAACTGATGCCATTTTTTATATTTCTTTACGGGATTTAATGGCACAACAGGCTTATCATCAAGTTCATCTAAAATGCTTTTTAAAACGCCTTTTGGAGCTTCAACAGCATTGGTTTTTGCTACAACTTCTAGGTTAAACTGTAAAGTAGTATAAGCGTTTTCTACTTCTGGATGTCTAGATATGTAAGTTTCTACTTGTTCAGTTTCCTCAGAAGATGTTACTCCTAATAGATATTTTTCTAATAGGCCAGAATTTAAAAAAGTAATTATTTTCTCATTCATGACTTTATTTTATTAAGGATTGTAAATTTTTTTCAACTCGCGCAACCCAATTTTTAATCTTGATTTTATAGTTCCTAGTGGAATGTCTAATTCTTCACTAGCTTCTTGTTGTGTCATGCCTTCAAAAAACAAAGCGTTTAACACAATTTGATATTTTTCATCTAAAGAACTTAAGTGTTTTTGAATGTCTAAAACATCTTGATTCAATTCGTTTGATGTTATTCTATATACGGATGAAGTTTCAATCTGGACTTCATTATTGGTTTTGTTTTTTAAAGATCTTACTTTGTCAATAGCCGTATTGTAAGCAATTCTATATAACCAAGTAAACAACTTTGCTTTTGCCGGATCGTATTTTTTTGAATTTTTCCAGATTTTAACAAAGCTTTCCTGAAGTGCGTCTTGGGCGATTTCTTCATCGGTGATAATTTTTAAAATAACCCCATACATAGCATCTGCATAGTATTCATATAAAAGGTTAATAGCTTTTTTATTGCCATTTTTTAGTAAGCCTACTATTTCATTTTCTATTGGTGAAATCAATATGATTTAGTTTAAGTGATGAATATGGGTGTTTAATATAATCAAAGTTATATATTTCTTTTAAATTATAAGATATTTACTTCTGCTTCCATTGAAATATTAAAAAGACGAAGAATGGTTTTTTGAATTAACTTTGATAGGTTTAAGAGGTCGTTGCCGTTGGCGCCACCATAATTTACTAAAACCAACGCTTGATTTTTATGAACGCCATAACAACCAAAACGTTTGCCTTTAAAACCTGCCTTTTCTATAAGCCACCCCGCCGGAACTTTAATCTCGTTTTCTGAAACAGGATAACTTGGAGCATCGGGGAAATTCTGCAATAAATCTTCAAATTGTTTTTTTGATATCACAGGATTTTTAAAAAAGCTACCACTATTGCCAATGATTTTTGGGTTTGGTAATTTGCTTTCTCTAATAGAAATAACGGCCTTTGAAATGTCTTGAATGGTTGGGTTAACAACGTTCATCAATTCTAATTCTGATGCAATAGTTCCGTATTGAATGTTTAATTTATGGTTGTGTTTGGTAAATTTAAAAGATACACTGGTTATAACGTAACGGTCTTTTTGCTGTTTAAAGATGGAGTCTCTGTAACCAAAAAGGCACTCAGATTTAAAAAATGTATGCATACTTAAATCAGGAAGAGCGAAGGTTTCACAAGAAACAAAGGTGTCTTTTAGCTCTACACCATAAGCTCCAATGTTTTGTATGGGAGCTGTACCAACATTGCCAGGGATGAGAGATAAATTTTCAATGCCGCCAAAATTTTTATCCATGCACCAGAGTACAAATTCATGCCAGTTCTCGCCAGCATTGGCCTTAACGATTACAAATTCATCGTTTTCAACTATAATTTCAATACCCTTAAGGTTTAAATGAATAACTAATTTGTCCTGATTTTTTGTGAGCAACATATTGCTTCCGCCACCTAAAATGAGTTTATTAGGATATTCTTCAAGGGCTAAAACAGATTTTAATTCGTTTAAACTAGAAACAGAAATAAAATATTTTGCTGAAACATCAATACCAAATGTATTATATGGTTTTAAGGATATGTTGTTTTGTATTGGCATTAATCTTTATAAACCTTTAATGCTTGTTTAATAATATTTACGGCTTTTATCAAACTTTCTTTCTTAAGTACGTAGGCAATTCTTATTTGGTTTAAACCAACATTTGGAGTTGAATAAAAACCTGCGGCTGGCGCTACCATGACGGTTTCGCCATTTACTTCAAAATGTTCTAAAAGCCATTGAGCAAAATCATCAGAATTTTTTATGGGCAGTTCTACAATACAATAAAAAGCACCATTAGGTTTTGCAACTTTTACGCCATCTATTTTTTGCAATTCTGCCATTAAAATATCACGTCTTTCTACATATTCTTCTATAACTTCATCAAAATAACTTTGTGGTGTATCCAAAGCTGCTTCACTGGCAATTTGTGCAAATGTAGGCGGACTTAACCTGGCTTGGGCAAATTTTAATGCTGTTTGAATAACTTGTTTATTTTTAGAAACAATACAACCTATTCTTGCACCGCACATGCTATATCTTTTTGATACAGAATCTATCATAACGGCATGCTCTTCAATGCCTGCTTCTTGCATGATGGAGCAATGCGTATGCCCTTCATAACAGAATTCTCTGTAAACTTCATCGGCTATTAAAAATAAATCATGTTTTTTAACCAACGAAGCTAGTTGTTTAATCTCTTCTTTGGAATACAAATAACCGGTTGGGTTTCCTGGATTACAAATTAAAATGGCTTTTGTTTTTGGTGTAATCAGCTTTTCAAACTCTGAAATAGGCGGTAAGGCAAAATTGTCTTCTATTTTAGAAATCACCGGAACAATATGAACGTTAGAAGCGGTTGAAAATCCGTTGTAATTGGCATAGAATGGTTCGGGTATAATAATTTCATCATCCGTATCCATAATGCTTCCAAAAGCAAATAATAAAGCTTCACTGCCACCAGTAGTGACTATAATATCATCATGCGTAAGGTTGATGTCTTTTTTTTTATAGTAATCTGCTATTTTTTTTCGGTAATCTTCTGAACCTTCAGATCTGGTATAGGCCAAAATATCCAATGAATGAACCCTAACCGCATCCATAGCTATTTGAGGTGTTTTTATATCGGGTTGTCCAATATTTAAATAATATACGGTTTTCCCTTGCTTATAGGCTTTTTCAGCATACGGAACCAATTTTCTGATTGGTGATTGAGGCATGGATTGCCCTTTTTTTGAAATTTTTGGCATCTTGATTTAAAATTTTCTGCTACAAAGTTGAGAAAATTATCTTAAAGTTTATTTAAAAAAATAGCCCTAAATTGAGTAATTGACAAAAGGATTCGTAAATTCAATAAGTCAAGAATTAATTCTTAGTGGTATGGGTAGATTTTTAAACATTCTACTGTTGGTTTTGTGTTGTAATAGCTTGGGGTTTTCTCAAGGTAAGTTTATTATTCAAAACAAAAATAAGTCTGATAAAGTATCTTTTAAGTTAATCAATAATTTAATCATTATACCAGTAAAAGTCAATGATGTTGAACTATCTTTTATTTTAGATACCGGTGTAGGTAAAACCATAATTTTTAATTATTCTAATATTTCAGATTCTTTAAAAATTAAAAATGCAGAACCTATCTACTTACGAGGCTTAGGCGAAGGAGATTCTGTTGAAGCATTGAAATCAAAAAATAATGATTTCAGAATTGGTGCTGCTGTCAATTCAAATCAAGAATTATTTGCAGTTTTTAACGAAAACATCAATTTTGCGCCAAGGTTAGGACTTGCCATCCATGGTATTGTTGGTTATGATTTGTTTAAAGATTTAATTATTGAAATAAACTATTCCGGTAAGTACATTAAATTATTTGAACCCGAAAAATTTCAATATAAAAACTGTAAAAAATGTGAGACGCTACCGTTAGAATTTTATAACAAAAAGCCTTACGTTGATGCCTTGGTTAAAATTGAAGAAAAAAGCATTCCTATAAAATTACTAATTGATACTGGCGGCAGTGATGCTTTGTGGTTATTTGAAGATGATTCTTTGGGCATTAAGCACAACGATAAATATTTCAATGATTTTTTAGGTCATGGTTTAAGTGGAAGTGTTTATGGAAAGCGCTCAATAGTTAAGGAATTTGCATTAAACGGATTTGT
>PFKE01000072.1 GCA_002784145.1 Flavobacteriaceae bacterium CG_4_10_14_3_um_filter_33_47
GATATTCTAAATATTTAAAGCCCTTTTCTTACCTAGTTGATTTAGGTATCATAAACGGGTCTCTTTTTTTGTTTGAAATAAATATAACAAACACGTATTTATTTAGTCTGTATATTTCGGTTTTTTGGATACTAATGTCATTCAGAAATAATTTTTATGAAGTCCATCGGTATTCTAAAATCACACAGATTATAACGCTTATTATAACGCAAATCGCCATTTTTGCATTAATTCTATATGCCTTTATTGGGGTTTTTAAGCAACCAAACATCAGCAGGTTAGCTTTGGGGCAATATTTAATAGCAGTTTCAACATTCATTACTTTTTTTAAGTTTCTAGTTTTTTATTTATTAAATAGATATAGAATAGCATTTGGAGGAAATTTGAGACAGGTTGTTGTGGTTGGTGATACAGACAAAACGAGGCAACTCATAAACATTTTTAACAAAAGGCTTGAGTTTGGATATAAATTTAAAAAGCAATTCATTATAGAAGAGGATAATTTTTCACTTCAAAATTGTATTACTTATGTTGTAGAAAATGATATTGATGAAATTTATGCGTCTATTGCAGAATTATCAAACAAGCAAATAAACAAGTTAATAGATTTTGCTGATAACAACTTAAAAGAATTAAAATTTATCCCGGATAATAAAGATATCTATGCTAAAAAATTGAAGTATGAATACTATGATTATATACCTATTATTTCATTAAGAGATATCCCCTTACAAGTGCCCATTAACAAATTCGTAAAACGAGTCTTTGATATTTTGGTATCATCTGCGGTCATAATTTTTTTGCTCTCATGGTTAACTCCAATTTTAGCGATACTCATTAAATTGGAGAGCAAGGGGTCAGTTTTTTTTAAACAAACCAGAAATGGATTCAATTACAAAGAGTTTGACTGTTATAAATTCAGATCCATGACACCCAATAAAGAGGCGCATATCTATCAGGTAACTAAAGGCGACAACCGAATAACTAATGTAGGTAAAGTTATTAGAAAAACCAGTATTGATGAACTGCCACAGTTTTTTAATGTGTTGTTTGGAGATATGTCTGTGGTGGGCCCAAGACCACACATGGTTAGCCATACAAATATGTATGCAGAAAGCGTGGACAAATTTATGGTCAGACATTTTGTAAAACCAGGAATTACCGGTTTGGCTCAGGTAAGTGGTTTTAGAGGCGAAGTAGAATCAGATAAAGACATCATCAACCGAGTTAAGTATGATATTTTTTATGTTGAAAACTGGTCGTTATTGTTAGACATAAAAATTTCAGTGCAAACTCTTATAAATGCGTTAAGAGGCGAAGAGAAGGCCTATTAAATGAATACGGTTACAACAGTTTCAATCATAACACCTATGTATAATTCAGAGAACTTTATTTCTGAAACCATTCACAGTGTTTTAAATCAAACATTTAGCGATTGGGAATTGATACTCATTGACGATAAATCAATCGATTCTACCCTAGAGATTGTTGCCCCAATGATAGAGAAACATTCTAATATTAAGCTTTTTAAAAACCAAACCAATCAAGGTGCTGCTATTTCTAGAAACATTGGGATAACTGAAGCAAACGGAAAATTTATCGCGTTTTTAGATGCTGATGATGTGTGGAACCCTGAAAAGCTAGAACGGCAAATCACTTTTATGAAAGCCAAAAATTGTGATGTCTCTTTTTCAAGTTACCAATTAATAAACGAGCAAGGAAACCCTCTTAATAAAACAATAAAAGCCTTACCCCAATTAAGCTATCAGAAACTTTTAAAAAGCAATTACATTGGGAATTTAACGGGAATATATCATGCTGAGGCACTGGGCAAAATAACAACCCCTAACCTTCGTAAACGTCAAGATTGGCTGTTGTGGTTGTCGGCTATTAAAACGTCAGGAAAACAAGCACTAGGCATTCAAGAATCGCTCGCTTATTACAGGGTCAGGAAACAGGCTTTGTCCTCAAACAAAATCAATCTTTTAAAACACAATTATTTAGTTTATAAAAATGGGTTGGGATTTTCAACATTGAAATCTGTTTTCTACATGCTTGTATTTTTATACGAACATTTTTTTATAAAATCGAAACAAACGGTTGCTACAAATAAGATTTAAACTGTTTCAGTTTACCTCGATTAGAACGCTCTAAAAGTATTTTTCTATCAAAAATAACCCTTAAGTTTGGTTCCAGATATTTGGATATAGACCCTTTAATCTCTGCTAATTTTTCATTGGAAAGCTCGTAATCACTTACATAACTTATTTTAAAGGTATCCAATTTTAATTGTTCAATAATAAATTCTTTGACGTTGCCATCATCTTCAATAATGGTTTTTGTAACATAGTAAAAAGTTAATCCGGCGGCTTTTTTTCCGCTAGGCAAATTCACAATGTCATTGGTTCTTCCAACCAAGGATTCAAGAATGGGTTTATGGACCGTACTTTCTTTTGAAAGTTTTCCAATATCGCCCAAATCATATCGAATAAAGGGATGCGCTTGATTGTATAAGGATGTTACTACGACACGTCCTTCTTCACCATAAGGTAAAATTTGATTCTTTTCATTTAAAATTTCAACATATAAATCTTCGGTGTTTACCAACCATTCATTTTGGTTGTTTTCAAACGCAATTAAGCCTAATTCCGCAGCGCCATATTCGTTAATTACGGGAATGCCCAAAGAGGCTTCTAAAAGCAGTTTGTCTTCTTTAAAGAGCATTTCCGAAGTGACTATACAGGCTTTGAGTGTTGGACAAAATCTTTTTAGGATGATGTTTTTTTGCTTTAAATATTTAGCAAATTGAACAATGGCGCTGGTATATCCATTGATATAATCAAAGGAAGTTTTTTTAAACTTGACAAGGTTTTTTTCTAATTGCGCTTCACTTAAATCAAACACAGAAAATCGATAACGCTTGCTTAAAAAATCTTTAAAGCGTTCTTTGTAATAGCCTTTTTTGTTTAGTGGAATGCCATAAAAACGAGCTTGTTTAGAGGTGTTAATATTTAAATCAAACCAACGGTAGCGGTCCATAAAACTCGCCCAGGTTAAGGCATGGCAAAAGGGGTCTTTTGCAAAAATAAAAGGATCGCCAGAAGATCCGGATGTTTTGTTAACGTAAACGTTTTTGCTTGTAAATCCTTCTGAAAGACGCTCATTTAAGGGTTGTTGTAAATGCCGTTTGGTCATCACTGGTATGCTATTCCATTGTTTTGGATTGGCATCTTTTGCAAAGGTTTTATAAAATGAATTGTGGGTCAAATGATATTGAACAATCTCTGTTTTTTTAGTTTCAATGTATTGGCTTAATCCGGTTTCGTTGTTCAATTGAATAGATGTTAGAACATTCTTGGCACGACTTATCGGGAAGCCATTAAATTTTAAAGAAAGGTCGAATACATTCAAAACAAAACATTTTTGTAAAGTAAATAAAAAATACTCGTCATTTCATGGCATTAATTTTATTTTTGCCTTTCTAAAGTAAAACACAATACAATGAACATTCTAATTCTTGGTTCTGGCGGAAGAGAACACACCTTTGCTTGGAAAATTGCACAAAGTCCTTCATGCAAAAACCTGTTTGTAGCGCCTGGAAATTCTGGTACGGCAGAAATAGCTACCAATGTAAATATAAGTGTTACGGATTTTGAATCTATAAAGGCCTTGGTTTTGGAAAACGATATTTCGATGATGGTCGTTGGCCCAGAAGACCCATTAGTGTTAGGGATTCATGATTTCTTTTTAAAGGATGAAAAACTAAAACAAGTAGCGGTTATCGGCCCACAAAAAGCAGCTGCACAGTTAGAAGGCAGTAAAGAATTTGCCAAAGAGTTTTTGTTCCGTCATCATATTCCAACGGCAGCTTACGAGAGTTTTACAAAGGAAACCGTTGAAAAGGGCTATGCGTTTTTAGAAACATTAAATCCACCATATGTATTAAAAGCCGATGGATTGGCAGCCGGAAAAGGGGTGGTGATTCTTAATAATTTACAAGAAGCAAAAGCAGAATTAAAAAGTATGCTGGTGGATGCTAAGTTTGGAGACGCAAGCACCAAAGTAGTGATTGAAGAATTTTTGGATGGGATTGAATTGAGCTGTTTTGTATTGACCGATGGTGAACACTATAAAATATTACCA
>PFKE01000006.1 GCA_002784145.1 Flavobacteriaceae bacterium CG_4_10_14_3_um_filter_33_47
GCGTAATTCTTACATCATCTTTTTTAGCCCATACAGCCCCGTTTTTTTCGGCATTTTTTACCATGGTCCGGTACTTGATAATTTTGAACAAATGGCCATTTTTCCCTATTCTTTCCTGTATATAAAATAAGGGGCCTCTATTGGCAATAAGATTTCCTAGTAAAATTAATGGTAACAACAAAATACCAACACAAGCCCCTAAAAAGGAGATGATTAAATCAAAAATACGATGAAAAAACAGATACAACTTATTTTGGTTACTTCTGCTAAATGGGAAGTATTTATAAAAATCTTTTCCAACAAACTGAACAGGAACCCGATGGGTCATATCTTCATAAACTTGGGTATATTCTTTTATTGAAAAACCACCTTCCAACAGTGTAATAAGGTCTCGATATATTTCGGGCGTTATGTTTTCTGAATTATAGGTTGCAATGACTATTTCAGCAATATTTTCATCTTTTATAATCTGATAAATTTGTTTCGGACTGTATTCGGTGATACCTTTTAATTTAACCTTGTCCTTTTTTTGGAGTTCACAATTTATAAAACCTACAATCTTATAATTGGGATCTGAAACATTAAAAATATCTATCATACTTTTAATATGGGAGGTTTCTCCAACAATAAGAACTTTTTTAAAAAATCTTGGAGATACAATAAAGGTTAAATAGGCCATTCGCCATAAAAACAAAGCAACCATGATAGCAAAATAAAAATAAAGAATTTGCAAACGGTTTTCTGGCAAAAGGGGCGTAAAAAAGGGGGTTAAAAAGTAGAAAAGAACCGTAATGGAAACGGTAAAAACAATGCTTGTAGAAATCTTTTCAATTTTACTTGATTTCTGCAAATCGTAAAGCTCAAAAATAGTTCCAAATATGGAAACGTACAAAATAAGCACAAAAACCCAGCGCCAATTTTCCTTGGTTATGGTAAAATAATCAAAATCAAAGGTGTTACTTACAAAGTACAAAACCACTAGAATAGACAATATATCAAAAACACGTAATAACACTTTCCGTTCTGAAATATTGAAATGAATACCTTTATAGGACATCTTAATCTAAATATTGAGAAGTTATAAAGATACTAAGTAATTTTTTTTAGCAAGCATTTTATTCAAATAATGAGAACCAAAGCGGTTTTATATTTTCCCAACTGTAATTTTCGACTTTTTTTCTGGCGTTTAAGGTGAGTTGAATGGTTTGGTCTGTTTGAACTTTTAAGATCTTTATAGCCTTTACAAATCCCTGAACATCATCGGGATTAACCAAAACACCATCATAACCATTTTGTATTAAAAAAGGCATCCCGCCAACATGAGTTGAAACAATAACCAACCCCAAGGCCATAGCTTCTATAACACTCACTGGCATGTTATCTACTTCGCTGGTATTGATAAAAATATTGTAATGATGAGACAAATCTATCCATTCCTGTTTCGTTAAGGCTCCAGTAAATTCAACCTTTACATTCAAAGACGCTGCAAATTCTTTTGTTGTTTGTAATGAACCATCCTTATCTGGACCCACCATGCATAATGAAGCCTGAAACCCTTCATCTTGTAAGCTCTTTAAAATCTTGACCGCTAAATGAGGATTATATATTTTTGAAAAAGAACGCACCCAAAGAAGTCTAATGGTGTCATAATCTTTTGGTTTGAATGGGTATTGATTTAGGTTGACAACATTAGGAATGGTTATAACATTTGAATATCCGTAGGCTTCAAATGTTAATCGCATGTAATTGGATGGTGCTACATTTTTATAGGCATTTTTAAAGATAAGTTTACAAAGTTTAGGATGTCGCTTTAATCTATTGGGCAAATGACCTCCATGCAAAATGGGCAGATATTTTAATCTTAAAAATCTGCAGACTTGGCTTACAAAAAAGGCATAATAAAAATTTAAAGTACTATACGTGTCAATCAAGACATAGTCTGCCTTTTTTCTATTTAAAAACACGGCATACATCATAGCCAGTAACCTTAAAAACTTATTCGTTTTAGAAGATGAATACACTAGGTGATATCCTTCGTTTTCAAGTAATGGTCCAAGAACATCGAGATAGGTAATAGCTCCTGTTCTATGCTTTAATTGGTTTCCTATATATAAAATATTTTTCATGGACTTATCTAGTTTCTAGTTTCTAGTTTCTTGTTTCTTGTTTCTTGTTTCTTGTTTCTAGTTTCATAGGTAATATTAAGTAAGCATAATCCATAAATAAATGCCGGTGCCGCGATACGCATGGCCGAATGGTTAATCGTTAACAACCAAAAGATATAAAAGGAATAGAAGAATAAGTTGTTTTTGTTTTTTAATCTATAAACTAATGGTGTGATAAGTAAAATTAAAAAAGCCAAAACACCAAACAATCCATGTTCGGCAATAATTCGACTCATTTCATTATGAGAAGCAGCTTCAATACCCGTTGCGTTTAAACGTTCTTCTTTTACTTTACCTACCCCAATGCCTAAAAAAGGATTGTCTACAAACTCCCCAATTTCAAAAGCCAGTAAATCGGTACGTCCTGTAGTGAGATCTTCCTTTTCCCTGCCTGCAGCATCTTGATTCGCGTAGCGTTTATCTAAAAATCCACTGGTTTTAATAGAACTGATCACCCAGATAAAAAACAATAGCAGTAAAAACATAAGTAACGAAGCCTTGATTCTAAATTTCACTTTTAAATTCACTTTTAAATAATAGATCGCTAAAAACACCAAAATCATGATAACAGCCGTTAAAACGCCACCTCTACTAAACGTAATAAGGGCTCTAAAGCTTAAAGCCCCTAAGACCAATAAATCAATCATTCTATGTAAAAACAAGTCTTTCGACATAAAAAAACGGGTTGCAATCACAAAAATGCCTAAGCCCAAAACCGTAGCGACTTGATTGGGTCCAAAACCTCCAGAAGTCATAAAATTAGATTCTGTTCCCGTAACCACCTCTTGTAAATCAGGCGTAAATAAAAACAAATAAACGGTTGTACTAACCAAAGGCATTAAAAGCGCTATGACGATAATTTTTATCTGATTAAAAGACACCGTTCGTCTATAACAAAAAATGGCAGAAACTCCTAAACAAATGGGTCCGCTTAAATTAAAGGCAATGGCTCTACGAATGTTGGTATCAAAACCCATGTCTGTTACCGCTACAAAAATACCTGGTAATAACAATAAAATGTAGACGACAAATATTAAAGATTGATTGCTAAAACTATTGCTAAACAATCCCATAAGCATAAAAACAATGACCAAATATTTACTGGCTTCATAAAAAAACGTTCCGTTGTTCATCCTTAAAAATACTTCAATACCTACGATATAGGCGCATGCCATCAAGACGTAAAATGTTTTATACGGTTTTGAAGCCATGAATATTTTATAACTAAAAAAAACAGTAATAAATATAAAGTAAACTAAAGCTA
>PFKE01000149.1 GCA_002784145.1 Flavobacteriaceae bacterium CG_4_10_14_3_um_filter_33_47
TAG
The DNA here is from genome assembly GCA_002784145.1 of Flavobacteriaceae bacterium CG_4_10_14_3_um_filter_33_47. Taxonomy (GTDB): domain Bacteria; phylum Bacteroidota; class Bacteroidia; order Flavobacteriales; family Flavobacteriaceae; genus Yeosuana. Next base: position 4 of record PFKE01000149.1, read on the forward strand.
GTCATGGTTTAAGTGGAAGTGTTTATGGAAAGCGCTCAATAGTTAAGGAATTTGCATTAAACGGATTTGTGCTAAAAAATGCCAATGTGGCATTTCCAGATGCTTCGTCTATTTCATTTGCCCGACAGTTTAAAGAGCGAAACGGAAGTTTGGCCGGGAATATTTTAAAACGTTTCAATATTTTGTTTAACTATCAAAAGCGTATCATTATTATTAAAAAGAATAGCTTATTTAAACAAGAATTTAGTTACAACAAAAGTGGAATTGAATTAGAACACAATGGTGTGAGATTTGTTGAGGAAGTGGATTATAAAGTTAACAAGGATAACAATTTGGTTGATAATGATATCTATACAGAGAATAGAATTGTCTTTAATTCTAGTTATAAATTCTCGCTTAAACCAGCGTATGCCATTGCAGAACTTAGAGAAAATTCTCCAGCACATAAGGCAGGATTACTTACAGGCGATATTGTTTTAAGTATTAATGGAAAATCAACACATCAATTCACCTTACAAGATATTATGCAACGATTTTATGATAAAGAAGGTACTAAAATAAAACTTACTGTAGAACGTTATGGCCATGTGTTTTCTGTAACGTTTAGATTGGAAAAATTATTCCAATAAAAAACCCTAAACCATTTAGCTTAGGGTTTAATTAGGTCTTTAAAATGTGCCTATTGTTCTACAACACTTTTATCTTTTTTCTCAAGCAAGCTTTCTTTGTTGGAATCTATAACGTCTCCTTTTATTTTTAAAGCAACGGTAGGTGTTTTAGCATTAGAAATTACCGTAATGGTTTTTCTAATAGGGCTTACTCTGTTAGTGTCATATTTTACTTGAATTTCTCCAGTTTGTCCCGGTAAAATGGGGTCTTTAGACCATTTTGGAACGGTGCATCCACAGCTTGAAGTAACTTTAGAAACGATTAAAGGTGCATCGCCAGTATTGGTAAATTCAAATACCCTCAAGCCATCGGCCCCTTTTTCTATGGTTCCGTAATCAATAGTGTCTGATTTAAAATCAATTTTTGCAGCCTTTTCCTGTGCATTTACAGAAAAACTGATTAAACCTATGAATAAAATTGTAATTAATTGTTTCATCATTAAAAATTTAAAATGTTAGTAAACTTACTCACTTTTTCCATAATCTGCAAAAAAATTAGATGTAATGCATGTTTGTTAACACAATGCTGTCTTTCATTTTTTTGATATTACCAAAAAATTGCCTTTCACAGAAAAAGAAATATAAGTACTTTTGCTAACCAATTCAAAAACTATTCCAAAGTATGCAAATTCCATCAAAATATGATGCAAGTCAGGTAGAAGGTAAGTGGTATGATTACTGGATGAAACATCAATTTTTTCATTCAGAGCCCGATGAAAGAGAGCCATATACCATTGTTATTCCGCCACCCAATGTAACAGGGATTTTGCATATGGGCCACATGTTGAATAATACCATTCAAGATGTACTCATTAGGAGAGCTCGCTTACAAGGAAAAAATGCCTGTTGGGTTCCTGGTACAGACCACGCATCTATTGCTACAGAGGCTAAAGTGGTTGCAAAACTTAAAGATCAAGGCATTGATAAAAATGACTTATCTCGTGAAGAGTTTTTAAAACATGCCTGGGATTGGACGCACGAATATGGCGGTGTTATTCTGGAACAACTTAAAAAACTGGGTTGCTCTTGTGATTGGGATAGAACCAAATTTACCATGGATGATGACATGAGTGAGTCGGTTATTAAAGTCTTTGTTGATTTGTATAACAAAGGACTCATTTATCGTGGTTATCGTATGGTGAATTGGGATCCAGAAGCCAAAACAACCTTATCTGATGAAGAAGTTATTTATGAAGAACAACAAGGATTGCTTTATTATTTGTCATATAACATTGAAGGAACTAAAGTCACCTTAACCATTGCAACAACGCGTCCTGAAACCATTTTTGGCGATACCGCTATTTGTATCCATCCAAATGATGAACGATTTACGCATTTAAAAGGAAAAAACGCCATTGTTCCCATTTGTAATAGAGTCATACCCATTATCGAAGACGACTATGTTGATATGGACTTTGGAACCGGTTGCTTAAAAGTTACGCCAGCTCATGATGTAAATGATAAAGGTTTGGGCGACAAACATCATCTTCAAGTAATAGATATTTTTAATCCAGATGCCACTTTAAATAGTTTTGGATTGCATTATGAAGGGAAAGACAGGTTTTTAGTTAGAAAAGAAATTCAAAAAGAATTAGAAGAAAAAGGGCACTTAGTAAAAACAGAAAATTACATTAATAAAGTAGGTACTAGTGAGCGAACTAAAGCAGTTATTGAACCTAGATTATCAGACCAATGGTTTCTTAAAATGGAAGACTTGGTAAAGCCTGCTATTAAAGCTGTTTTAGAAGACGGCGACGTTATATTATTTCCTAAAAAGTTTGAAAACACCTATCGTCATTGGATGGAAAATATTCGCGATTGGAATATTTCACGACAGTTATTGTGGGGTCAACAAATTCCGGCTTATTATTACGGTGACGAAAAAGAAGATTTTGTGGTGGCTGAAACTATTGAGGAAGCCGTTGTGTTAGCTAACAAGCAACGAAAGGTAAGGCTGAGCGCAGTCGAAGCGCCACTAACAATTCATGATTTAAAGCAAGATACAGATGCGCTTGACACATGGTTTTCATCGTGGTTATGGCCCATAAGTGTTTTTGATGGCATTAGAAATCCAGAGAATAAAGAGATTCAATACTATTACCCAACCAACGATTTGGTTACCGGACCTGATATTTTATTTTTTTGGGTGGCTAGAATGATCATTGCTGGTTATGAATATAGAGGTGAAAAACCTTTTGAAAATGTGTATTTAACAGGGTTAGTTCGTGATAAGCAACGCCGAAAAATGAGTAAATCTTTAGGGAATTCGCCCGATGCCTTAAAACTTATTGAAGAATTTGGAGCCGATGGCGTTAGAGTAGGGTTGTTGTTAAGTTCTGCAGCAGGCAATGATTTGTTATTTGACGAAGCATTATGCCAACAAGGTAAAGGATTTGCCAATAAAATCTGGAATGCCTTCAGATTGATTGAAGGTTGGGAAGTAGCCGATATTGAGCAACCGCAATCCTCAAAAATAGCGATTGATTGGTATGAAGCTAAGTTTCAAGAAACATTGGCAACCATTGAAGACCATTACAGCAAATATCGTATTAGCGATGCTTTAATGGAAACCTATAAACTTATCTGGAACGATTTCTGCTCCTGGTTTTTAGAAATGATTAAACCAGAATATAAAAAGCCAATAGACCAAAAAACGTTTAAGGCTGCCATTTCAATTTTAGAAAATAATTTAAAAGTATTGCATCCGTTTATGCCATTTTTAACCGAAGACATTTGGCAATATATTTCAGAAAGAACACCTCAAAATGCTTTAATGGTATCGCAATGGCCACAAGAAAAAGCCTATGATAAGCAGTTGATTTCTGAATTTGATTTTGCTTCCGAAGTTATTTCAGGAATTAGAACTATTAGAAAAGACAAGAACATTCCTTTTAAAGATGCTGTTCAGTTTTCGGTTATCAATAACGAAAAAATAAACACAAGGTTTGATGAAGTCATTATTAAGTTAGGTCATTTAGAAGAAATAATTTATGCAGAAAATGCCATTGAAGGCGCTTTAACCTTTAGAGTTAAGTCTAATGAATATTTTATTCCTATAGTTGGAGCCATTGATGTGGAGGTTGAAATTAAAAAGCTCATGGAAGAATTGCAATACACCGAAGGCTTTTTAAAATCGGTTCAAAAGAAACTTACCAACGAGCGTTTTGTGTCAGGAGCACCAGAACAGGTTATTGCAAACGAACGCAAAAAAGAAGCCGATGCTTTGGCAAAAATTGAAACGTTGAAAGC
>PFKE01000076.1 GCA_002784145.1 Flavobacteriaceae bacterium CG_4_10_14_3_um_filter_33_47
AAATGAAATAACACCGGGCGATTACATTATGGTGGTTAAAAATAATTATTTCTGGATTAAGCCCACAACAGAAGCTGGTTTTATTGCAAATGGTGATATTATTGAAGTGCTGGAAATCTTTAACATTATTGACTTATACGGGTTTCGTTTTGCTGAAGTAAAGGTGAGAATGGTTGATTATCCTAAAATGCAGCCTTTTGAAACGGTTTTACTTCTTGACACCATTGAATCTGAAGCACCTTCATTAACTTTTGAAGATTCCAATAGATTATACCAAGAAGTCATGATGGATTACGAATCTGAGACCAGTAAATACCGGAAGTTTTTAAAAGTAAAAAACAATAAATACTTTAATGCCTTGCAAGTTAAATTTTCATACGCAATAACTTGTCATAAGTCTCAAGGTGGACAATGGCATACGGTTTTTGTAGAACAGCCTTATTTACCCAATGGCATAGATAAAGAATATTTGAGATGGCTTTATACAGCCATAACCAGAGCTAAAGAAAAACTGTATTTAATTGGTTTTAAAGATGAATTTTTTGAGGAATAATTTTTTGATTATATTTAAAATATGAATTTAGAATCTATTATTAGCATTTGTCTAGGTATAGGCTTAGCAGCTTCTGTGGGCTTTCGATTATTTTTGCCTTTGTTTGCTTTAAGTTTAGCATCTTATTTCAACATTTTAGAGTTAAATGAATCATGGCAATGGATAGGAAGTCTTTCTGCTCTCTTGATATTAGGTGTGGCAACCATAGTGGAGATTTTCGCATATTTTATTCCGTATGTAGATAATTTATTGGATAGTATTGCAGTACCATTGGCCGCTTTGGCAGGAACCATGATTATGTTATCAACAGTGGCAGATTTAAGCCCAGAAATCACCTGGGCATTGGCCATCATTGCTGGCGGAGGCACTGCGGCAGCTATTGCAGGAACCTCAAGTGCCGCCAGACTTACATCAACGGTTACAACTGGTGGTATTGGAAATCCAGTAATATCAACTGTTGAAACTGGAACCTCCATTTTAATGTCATTAGTATCTATTATCTTTCCTGTTTTAGCTATCATTTTAGTACTCGTTATTTTTCTCATCATTTTTAAATTTTATAAAAAGTTTACAAATTCTAAAGGATAGATTCTTAATAATTATCATATTTTTGAAAAGGATTTGATTTAGTAATACATGAAGATAATATCAATGATTCCGGCACGTTATAGTGCTTCTCGTTTTCCAGGAAAATTAATGCAAGACCTAGGTGGTAAAAGCGTTATATTAAGAACCTATGAAGCCACGGTTGCCACAAACTTATTTGATGATGTTATCGTAGTAACAGACAGCCACATCATTTACGATGAAATTGTATCGCATGGAGGTAAAGCCATGATGAGCCTAAAAGAGCACGAATGTGGCAGTGATAGAATTGCCGAAGCCGTTGAATTTTTAGATATCGACATCGTTATTAATGTTCAAGGTGACGAGCCATTTACTGAAGCAGCATCATTAAAAAAATTGATTGAGGTTTTTAAAGATGACCACGACAAAAAGATTGATTTAGCCTCTTTAATGGTTCAAATAACAGATTGGGAAGAGATTAGTAATCCTAACACCGTTAAGGTTATTGTGGATCAAAATAATTTCGCTTTATATTTTTCAAGAAGTCCCATTCCATATCCAAGAGATAAAAATGTAGATGTTAAATATTTCAAACATAAAGGGGTTTATGCCTTTAGAAAAGAGGCTATTCTTGACTTTTATCATCTACCCATGTTAACATTGGAAGCTTCTGAAAAAATTGAATGCATCCGATATTTAGAATATGGTAAACGTATAAAAATGGTTGAAACAGATGTTCAAGGGGTTGAAATTGATACGCCTGAAGATTTAGAACGTGCAAAAAAATTATGGAAATAGACTATCAGCACATTAAAGTTATTGGGTTTGATGCCGATGATACCTTATGGGTGAATGAAACCTATTTTAGGGAAGCCGAAATTGAGTTTTGCGAGTTAATGAAAGCCTATGAAACACCTAACAAGACAGACCAAGAACTGTTTAAAATGGAAATGAAAAACCTTCCATTGTACGGTTATGGCGTTAAAGCTTTTGCGTTATCTATGGTAGAAATGGCTTTAGAAATTTCTAATTATAATGTATCGCAAAAAACCATTCAATCCATATTGGATATAGGAAAAAACATGCTGGAAAAACCTGTTGAATTATTGGATGGCGTTGAAGAAGTTCTTAAAACACTATCCAAAAAGTATCGATTGATATTAGCAACCAAAGGCGATTTATTAGATCAGGAACGCAAACTTGAAAAATCTGGGTTAACAAATTATTTTCATCATATTGAAGTCATGAGCGATAAACAAGATGCCAATTATTCAAAACTTTTAAATCATCTAGATATTAAATCATCAGAATTTTTAATGATTGGAAACTCTTTAAAATCAGACATTTTACCACTGGTAAACCTAAAAGCTCATGCCATACATGTACCCTTTCATACCACTTGGGCGCACGAGCTAGTTACTGAAAACGAAACCAATGGGAAAACCTATAAAACGGTGAGCAGTTTAAGGGATGTATTAAATTATTTGAATTAAGATGAAGGTTTTAAATATTAATACTTGGAACAGAAAACAGCATTTTGAGCATTTCTCAGGATTATTAGATCCTTATTTTGCGGTAACCATTCCGTTTAATGTTATGAGTACTTATCAATTTTCAAAAGAAAATAATATAAGTTTTTTTGCTACATATTTACATGATTGTTTGAAAGCCATCAATGAGGTTAAAGCTTTAAAATTACGCATTTTAGAAAATGACGTTGTTGAGTTTGATACCATTCATGCTTCGGCCACCTTTATGAGAGCAGATAATACCTTCGGATTTTCATTCATTGATTTCCATAGTGATTTAAGTATTTTTGTACAAAATATTGAAAAAGAAAAAGAAAGAATCAATGCATCTTACGAATTATATCCACCAAAAAATGGGTTAGATTGTATTCATTGTTCTGCCCTGCCATGGTTGAATTTTACTGGTCACAAAGAGCCCGTTTCAAAAACACAAGATTCTGTTCCTAAACTGGCGTTTGGTAAAGCTGTAAAAACTTCTAAGGATATGATAATGAATGTTTCCATAAATGCAAATCATGCTTTAGTTGATGGATATGATATTGGGTTGTTTTCAGAAAAATTTCAATATTTTTTAAATAAATAACGTTTATATGGACGCTATTTTTAATGTTAATAAAAGAAAATATATTAAATGAGTTATAAAAACTTTCCCATGGTGCCAAGGGTTATTTTTGGCAGAGGTAGTTTCAATCAGTTAAGCGAA
>PFKE01000012.1 GCA_002784145.1 Flavobacteriaceae bacterium CG_4_10_14_3_um_filter_33_47
TCTTCAATGATTGACCAATGATCTGCTTTAATATAATCTTGATTCATGTTAATTTTTAATTATTACTGCAATAATAACAACTATATTTCTTTTAATTGGCTCTTTTCTGTTGTCAATAATTTTTCTAGAAAGTCCAAACTCATTTCAGTAAAATTGCTAAACACAACATCTGCTTCGTTGAGTACTGATGATTCACCTATACCAATACTAATCATGTTAGCTTTATTTGCGGCTTGAATCCCAGCAACAGAATCTTCAAATACAATACAGTTTTCTGGTTTTATTTGAATGGCTTCTGCTGCTTTTAAAAATACTTCTGGGTCTGGTTTTGCTTTTGTAACCGCATTGCCATCAACAATAACATCAAACTGGCTGAACAAATTGACTTTATTAAGTATTTCTACTGAATTTTTACTTGCAGAACCTAATGCTATAGGTTGCTTTTTATCCATTAAAAATTGTATTACCTTAATGACATCAGGCAGGATTTCTGACTCATCCATTTTATCTATATAGCTTAAGTAGTTTGTATTTTTATCAGCCATCAATCTATTAAAGTCTTCTTCTGAGAGTGTAATATCTCCCCATTTTAAAATCTTTTTTAAAGATTCAATGCGACTTACACCTTTTAATTGTTCATTTTGATGTTCGGTAAAATCAACCCCAATGCTGTTGGCTAATTTTTTCCATGCTAAAAAATGATACTTTGCAGTATCAACAATAACACCATCTAGATCAAAAATAAATCCTTTTTTCTTCATAATTTACAATTGTACTACGTCATCAACATCTTTTACTTTATACACTAATGAAGCAGCTATTAAAAAACTCACACCGCTAATCATTAATGCAAATATGGCCTGATTATTATAGGCATATTTAACCAATGGTCCGCCAATTAAGGCATTAATAATTTGAGGAATTACAATAAAGAAATTAAAAATTCCCATGTACACGCCCATTTTTTTTGGAGAAATTGAACCCGCCAAAATTGCATATGGCATTGCTAAAATACTTGCCCACGCAATTCCAACACCAACCATGGAAACAATCAACCAGTTTTCATTGGGCATGATGTAAATAGAAAGTAAGCCTAAACCACCAATGATTAACGACATGGCATGCGTTCTTTTTCTTCCAATTTTCTTTGCAATATACGGCAATGCAAAAGCATAACATGCCGAGATAAGATTGTAAACACCAAAAAGAATTCCAACCCAATCACCAGCATCTTGGTAGGCTTTGCTGCTGCTATCGGTATATGGCAACCCATAAAGGTGTTGAGCTATGGCAGGCGTTGCAAAAACCCACATGCCAAACAAACCAAACCAAGAAAAAAACTGAACCCAGCTTAATTGTCTCATGGTTACTGGCATTTTTTTGAAATCTTCAAAAATATCAAGCAAGCTTGATTTTTCCTTTTCGCTGTCTTTTTTGATAGCTTCAGAATGTGCTTTTTCATCTTCAAAACTTTCTAGTTCTTCAGGTGAATATTCCTTTGTTGAAATAACGGTAACCAAAATAGAACCAATTAAAACAACGGCTCCAATGATAAATGAAAGAATTAAATTAAAAGGAACAACGCCTTCTGAAGTTTCATTTGAAACGCCAAACCAATGATTTAACACATAAGGTAACCAAGAGCCTATAACCGCGCCAAAACCAATAAGTGCTGTTTGCACACTAAACCCTAAAGTACGTTGGTCTGTTCTTAAATTATCACCAACCAAAGCACGGAAAGGCTCCATGGCAATATTGAACGAAGCATCCATAATCATGAGCATGCCTGCACCAACCCAAAGTGCCGGTAGGAATGCAATAAAAATGTCAGCTTGTGGCATTAACACCAATCCAATAGAGGCTAATAAAGCACCGACTAAAAAGTAGGGTTTTCTTCTTCCAAACCTACTCCATGTTTTATCGCTGTAATGACCTATGATAGGTTGAACTATCAAGCCCATTAATGGAGCAATAATCCAAAACCATGAAAGTTCATGAACATCGGCACCAAAAATTTGAAGAATTCTGCTAGCATTAGCATTTTGAAGGGCAAAACCCATTTGAATTCCTAAGAAACCAAAACTCATGTTCCAGATTTCCCAGAAACCTAATCGACGCTTTTCCATAAATAGTAAACTTAAATAATTACTATTTGATAAGCAAATAACTTATCAAAACTTAATGTGAGAAGTGAAAATATAAGTTTTGATTTGTGTCAAAGATATAAAATAATCCTATGTTTCCTAAAAAAAATTTTATTTGGTAGAATCTCTTTCTATTAATTCTGTTTCAATTACCAGGGTTTTAAAGTTCATTTCTCTATCCAACTCTGCATCATCTTCTTTATCATCAAGTTCTAATCTATCTATCAGTAAATGAGCGGCTTCTTCTCCCATTTTTTGTCCGTGCTGACTTACTGTTGTTAAACTTGGCCTGGCATGTTTAGACAACACACCATCTGTAAAACCAATAACTTGAATATCCTCAGGAATTTTTAAATCTAATTTTCTGGCAATTTTCATAGCGGTCACAGCATATAATTCATTCACCGCAAAAACGCCATCAATTTTATGGTTGTTCTTAAAAAATTGTTCGATTTCATTTTCTAAAACATCCAAATGTTCTTCTAAAGCTAAACTATCATCCAATTTTAAAATTAAACTTCCTTTTGCGTGAATTTTGCTTTCTTCTAAAGCCTGTAAATATCCCTGAGTTCTTAGTTTACCGACACTCACGTAATCCATGGTAGTAATTAATGCAATGTTTTTACATCCATTTGAAATTAATTTTTTTACGGCATTAACCGATCCTTTAAAATCATCTACAATAACTTTATCGCAGTCAATATCATTTACAACTCTATCAAACATAACAATAGGAATGCCTTGACTCATGGTTTCTATGAAATGATGATAATCTTGGTGCAATAAGGTTTCTTTGGAAATGGAAAGAATAAATCCGTCAATACTGCCATTGGCAAGCATTTCCATATTGATAACTTCTTTACTAAAAGACTCGTTTGACAAGCCAATAATCACATTGTATCCTCGTTGATTTGCAACAATCTCGATGCCTCTAATAACCGTTGAGAAAAAGTGGTGAACAATTTCTGGTATTAAAATACCTATGGTTTTTGTTTTTCTGTTTTTTAGACTTAACGCAATATTATTTGGTTTGTAATTGTAAAACTTTGCGAACGCTTGAATTTTCTGACGAGTTTCTTCGCCAATTTCTTTGCTGTTACTTAAAGCTCTTGAAACGGTAGAAATGGAAACATCTAATTCTTTAGCGATCTGTTTTAGGGTGACTTTACGTTTCATTATAAAT
>PFKE01000092.1 GCA_002784145.1 Flavobacteriaceae bacterium CG_4_10_14_3_um_filter_33_47
TGTATGTATGGTCTTTGTTGGTGCTTTTGCAAAAGCGGTATTGTTTTTTATGGAGCGGAAAAACTCCTCTACTTTCCATCGTTTTTGATAGATTGTAGTGAGGCTTTGATAATCTAAGTCCAAATTACTCGAAGCCAGATAAAGCGTACCAGTACTACCATCTCCGTTTTTGAAGACCTGTTTAGCTATCAATATAGGATTGCTATATTGTTTTAGATAGACTGACATAGTACGCCCTTCCAGCGTTAAAGATTCAATACTTTGATAAATCCCCCGTGCTTTATCTTTTTCACTTAATGCCACAACTCGGTTTGATTTAAGGGCCATTATAAAATCTGAATTGCAATCTTGTGTTATACAGCTCATATTCTCTGATGAAGAAAACCAACTGTCCGCTAAAACATATTTGAAACCTATGTTGTTGTTTGCATGGACTACCATCTGTCGCATCATTTCGTTCTTGGTCTGTTTGCTTTTATAAGATGGTTTTCCGTTTTTACCTACGACCGCTAAATCTTTCTTTACAAACTCAACCCCTACAGGAAGGCCAATATCGTACTTAGGACTGTAATAATAGGAACTTACAAAATTTACACCTTTTACGTTCTTGCCACTACAATGGTCATAGTGCCAATTTATCAAAGGATTGGTTTTTGTGTGCTTTTTGGGCTCAATGGAATCATCAATAATTAACACTCCTTCTGATGTGCTAATTTCATGGACCATAGATTTAGCTTGTAACCATAAGGTTTTAGAACTTATGGGGCCTGACAACAAACGTGTTACTTGGTCATGGCTTACTTTGTTATCCGTTACTAATGACAATCCTGTTGCTGTACTGTATGTTGGTGTCACCAACAAATAATCTGTGTATAAATCTAAAAGGTTATTAACATTCATAAACGTAATTTAATACTTTTGTGCGTAACATCAGTAAATAAATAAAAAAGGCTAAACTAATTAAGTTCAACCTTTTTTTGAATATATAAATCAGTATAGTTTTACTTTTTTAAGATAATTTCAATTACCCCATCTTTTGCTTTTTCACCATACTTTTTAGTTGCATTATCACCTTTTAAAACGTTGACAGATTCAATAGTAACAGGTTTTATGTCATCCATTTCTTCTTTAGATATTTCTTTACCATCAACTAAAATCAATGGCTCCTTTCCATCACTAGACTTAAATTTCACTTGCGCTTTATTGTCATTGCTTTTATGAACAATTATTTTGTTGTCGTCTTTATATTCTGAGGTAATTTCAATGTTTTTATCACTATCTTTTGTAATTACTTTAATTGTTTTTTCAATTTTTTTTGTCTTATCATCTACTGGATTGGAAATAAACTCTTCATCAGTTTTCCATATTAAATTTTCGTTTACATCTTTGATTTTAGCCTTTTTTAATTTATAAACTTTTCCATCATCATCGTCATTATCTTTTATCATAAATATCAAATCCTCATGTAAATCAGGTTTCATGTTTATTTTTTTAATATAAAAAGAGTCCTTGCTTTTAATGATAACTTTATCAACTTCTTTATCAGAATATGTCTTACCGTCAGATGAATAGACAAATACATTAGTATCAGAGTCTAAATGATTGATTTCGTGCTTTTCACCGTCTTCAGAAACAAAGGTTATTTTTTTTGAGTTCATTTGAAACACTCGCAAAGCCAAAAGAATCTTTCTTTTGATAATAGGCAAAGGATGTAATTGGCTTATCGCCTTTTAAATGATAATTACCAGAACCATTTTCATTTTTAAAACTTGCAGAAATAGCAATTATTTCATTATTTGAATTTCGCTTTATTCCCTTAAATTTAAGAGTTACTCCTTTAGTTTTTGCTTCTTCTATAATTTGGTCTAAATTCTCTTTGGATGCATCTTTAGTGATAATTACCTTATATGGTTCTTGAAGTAAATTATTTGATGTTTTATCAATAGTTTCTTTTGTAGGTTTTTTTTCAATGATTACTGTTTTAGAATTAAAACTCATTAAAAATAAAGCCAGTGCAGGAATAATTAAAGTGAACTTAATTAAATTAATTTTTTTTGATTTTGATTTGTGTAACATAACGATTCGTTTTTTGATTAATGAATTATAAAAATTATTGGTTAAGGCCAATGATTGGTTTGGCATGCTTGTTTTTAGCAGTGTGTATTGGTAACTTTTTTTGCAGTTTGTATAATGTATAGCTTCTTTGTCGGCTATAAATTCAAGATTTTGTTTTAAGTCTTTATTGTAAAACCAAACCAAAGGATTAAACCAAAAAATAATGCAACTAATTTGAGACAACAAAATATCAATAGAGTGATGCTGATTCACATGAACCTTTTCATGAGTAACTATTTGTTCTAATTCTGATTCGTTAAATGGTTTAGGATTATAAACTATGTAGTTAAAAAATGAAAAAGGAGATATATTTTGATGTGTTTTTACGAAATTATAACCATCTATCCTTTGTTTTTCACTATTAATTATAAGTGGTAATAAAGATGTAATTTGGAAAATAAACCTCAAACTAAAAACAATAACCCCTAAAACGTATATAAAATTCAGAAGAGAAAGAATATCAAATGAATTGCTTGTTGGTGCTGTTGCAATATTATCTTCAACAAAAACCAAATAATCAAAATTTGTAGGTTGCGCTTCAATGTATATTGGAATCACAATAAATGGAAGAAATGCCGCCACAACCAATCCAGCTAACAAAAACCATCTGTTTTGTTCAAAAAAGGTGTCACGTTGCAAGCAAATTTTGTAACAAACAAAAAAAATAGCGATAACGGCACTAGCTTTTAGTAAATATTCCATGGTTAGTTATTTTTTTCAATGAGTGCTATAATTTCTTTAAGGTCTTCTACACTTATTTTCTCTTCCTTGGCAAAAAACGATACCATATTTTTATAAGAGTTATTAAAATAGTGGTCTATTGCAGTGCTTATAAATCCTTTTCTGTAATCTTCTTTACTAACAATAGGGTAGTACTGGTGCGTTTTTCCAAATACATTGTAACCAACATAACCTTTTTCTTCCAAATTTCTTATGATTGTAGATAAGGTGTTGTAATGAGGTTTGTCTTCCTGTATTTCTCCCAAAACATCTTTTACAAAAGCCTTTTCAAGCTTCCATAAAATATGCATAATCTCTTCTTCCTTGTTTGTTAATTTATCCATAGTTAATTTTTTTGGACCTTACTGTTTAAAATGCAATCGTGAATGTGTGTCATTTATAAGGACTTTCAAATGTATAACTATTTTTATAGTTATACAACTATATTTGTA
>PFKE01000037.1 GCA_002784145.1 Flavobacteriaceae bacterium CG_4_10_14_3_um_filter_33_47
TAACAAATCCCATTCTTCTTGTGGTGTTAAATCTCTGTAATTAGGGACTCGTTTGTAGTGGGAATGCGCAACTAAATTCATAATATCTTCTTCAAGATTAGCGCCTGTACAAGAAATTATTTGAACTTTATCTTGACGAATGATTTCTGCAAATATTTTTCCAAGCTCTGCCGTACTCATGGCGCCAGCTAAGGATACTAACATTTTTGCGCCATTATTTAATTGCGCTTCATAGGCTTTGGCCGCATCAACAACGGTTGCTGCATTAAAGTGCAAATAGTACTTTTCAATAAAATTAGAAATGGCTCCTTTAGTATTCATCATCTTCATCAAATTTAGAAAGATTATTCTTTTTATTTAGACCTTCATATGAATTATCATAATCATCATCAATGTTTTCTTCAGCAAACTTATAGCTCAGTATTTTATAGTACAATCTGGCTGCTAAAAAATCTGAAGATGCGTTAAATTCATTTGGACATAAACCAACCAAGGCTAGTCCAACAATATTTTTTTCTTGCAACAGTTTGTTTAAAAATTCTAAGGTTTCATACCAAAATAAACCGCCTGGTTCTGGATTTGAAACGGATGTCATGATTGAAATATCTAAAGCAGATAAATCCAAGGTAACAAATACATTATCGGTCATTTGATCAATTGCAGAATCCATCCAAGAGTCATCAACAGCCATTTCATGAGCGAAATACACTTTTTCTTCATCTATAACCGTTTTCTCCTTAGCAGTCATGGAGCGAATACCCACTTGAATTAAGTTAGTGGTTTGGCTAGCTTCATGCAAAGCACAATTTTTATGAAATGGTGAACTATCATAGTCTTTTAACAAATTCGTATGTGCTCCTAAATGAAGAACTGATAAACTATCAAAACATTCATTAAAGGCTCTTATAGCGCCTATTGAAATAGCCTGGTCTCCACCAACAAGGGTTACAAACTTATTTTTTTTAATGTACTTTTTGGTGGTTTGATGAACCTCATCCACCATAGCTTTTGCCACTGTGTTTTCTGTTAAGGCATCTGCTAAAAATATGCCTTGTTGATACACTTCTGTATCTGTTTCAATATCGTAAAGATTAATATGCTTTGATGCATTTAAAAAAACTTCTGGTCCTTTGTTAGCTCCTTTTTGTGCATTGATAGTCCCGTTATAAGGAACAGGAATTAACACTATTTTTGCTTGTTCTAACTTAGAAAATTCCTCAGGAATTCCCGCATACGTTTTATTGTTCATTATACCCTAATATTTTAAGTAAGTCTTCACTTTTTTGTTGTTCACTAAATAATTCATTTGTAAGATTACCATGTTCATCTTTATCAATTAAAATGTGTTTTGGCGACGGAATTAAACAATGTTGCAAGCCTCCAAAACCACCAATGGTTTCTTGATAGGCTCCTGTGTTAAAAAAGCCTATGTACAAAGGTTTTTCTTTGTTGTATTTTGGTAAATAAATAGCATTCATGTGCTGTTCACTATTATAATAATCATCGCTGTCACAGGTTAATCCCCCTAAAAGAACTCTCTCATACGTATCATTCCATCTATTAACCGGCAACATAATAAATCTTTTGTTAATAGCCCAAGTATCTGGCAAGGTTGTTATGAAGGATGAATTAATCATATTCCACTTTTCACGGTCATTTTGTTGTTTTTGATAGAGCACTTCATAAATGGCACCACCACTTTCTCCTACTGTAAAACTACCAAATTCTGTAAATATATTGGGTACTTTCACTTCTTCTTCATCACAAACCAGTTTTATTTGATTTATTATCTCATCTACCATATACTCATAATCAAAATCAAACGCTAACGAATTTTTAATAGGAAATCCTCCTCCAATATTTAAGCTATCTAAAGATGGACATATTCTTTTTAAACTCGTATATACTTTTAGACATTTTGATAATTCGTTCCAATAATACGCATTATCTCTAATACCTGTATTGATAAAAAAGTGCAGCATTTTCAGCTTAACTTTTTTATTCATTTTAATTTGTTTATTGTAAAAAGGTACAATGTTTTTATAGCCTATGCCTAATCTAGAGGTATAAAATTCAAATTTCGGCTCTTCTTCAGATGCTATTCTTACTCCAATACTAAATTTACCATCAATTTTTTCGGACAGTAAATCTATTTCTTCATAATTATCTATAATGGGAATGCAATTTTTATGTCCATTATTTATTAAACGGGCAATATTTGAAATGTATTCGGCACGTTTAAACCCATTGCTTATAACGTAAGTATCATCGGTGATTTTGCCTTCCTTTTTTAAATTCTCAACAATATCAATATCAAAGGCAGAGGATGTTTCAATATGAATATCATTTTTTAAGGCTTCATTTAAAACATGTTTAAAATGAGAACTTTTGGTACAATAACAATAGTTGTATTTTCCTTTATACTTGTTGTTTTTTATGGCTTTTTCAAACCATCCTTTTGCCCTTTTAATGTTGTTTGAAATTTGTGGTAAATAGGTAAATTTTAAAGGGGTTCCATACGTTTCAACTAATTCCATTAAATCAATATCATGAAATTGTAAAGTTTTGTCTTCTAACTTAAATTCTTCCTGTGGAAAGTCAAACGTTTGGCTAATTAAATCAATATATTTTGTATTCATTATTTTATGTAAGGTATAAATTTCTCAAAAATATTTTAATTGTGAGTATAAAATCGAAAATTTCTAAGAAAATCAAATTCTTTTTTGAATACATGTTGAAGATACAAAACCTGAAAAACACTGGCTTGACATAATTGAATACGTGGAAGTTAGCTTTAAAATTTGGTTACTTAATCTGAAAGCTGCTTTTGAACTTGACTTCCTAAGGTTCAAAAGCCCAAACATAGAAACATATTTCAATATTGTTCAGCTAAATGCAATACAAATGAAATATAAAAAATTGAATTATAAACCTTTTTTTTATTTTTTTTGAAAAAATTATAAAACTATGGCTTACAGCATTTTAAGTGTATTTAATTCTTGTTCTGTAAGATGTTTCCAATGGCCTCTAGGCAAGTCTTTTTTGGTAAGATGTCCTATAGCAACACAATCAAGATTAACAATGTCGTATTTTAAGAAATCAAAGATTGCTCTAATGATTGTATTGCCGGTATTTTTCATTTTTAAACCAATTTCATTTTTTGAAGCGCCGTCTATATAGCTAACTTCTTCAACAGCAAATAATTTTCCTTCAATTTTAAAACCAGCTTGAATTTTTTTCAAATCTTCTAGTTTTAAATTTTTATCCAGTTCTATATGAAATAATCTGGGTACACCATTTTTAGAGTTAGTAAATTTTTCTGCAATAACTTCATCATTGGTAAATAACAATAATCCTTTTGAATTTCTACCCAATCTTCCTATGGGTTTAATACGAGAAGCTTTAGCGTTGGCAACCAAATCCATCACGGTTCTACCTTTTCCTTCGCTTGTTGTTGTAGCAAAACCCTTAGGTTTGTTTAATAAAACATAAGCTTTTTTTTCTGGGTTAACTCTGGCGCCATCATACCGAACCTCATCAGTTGGTTTTACTTTATAGCCCATTTCTGTAATGACTTTTCCATTAACACTAACCAATCCAGTAGCTATATGCGTATCTGCTTCACGCCTTGAACAAACACCAGAATTTGCGATATATTTATTCAATCTAATGTCATCAGTAGCTACCTTTTTGACAGGAGACTTTTTAACAACCTCAGTTGGTTTTGTACTTAAAGCATTCTTTTTTATTGGAGCATTTCCTCTTGCGTAACTTTTTGAGCGACTGGTATTAGTGCCTCTTCCTGAAGCTTTTCCATTTCCTTTACTATCTTGATGTCTACTCATTATTAATTATTTTGTGCAAAGATACTTTATATATTAGTATTAACTGATTTTGAATTTTAATTTTAAAACAATCTGTTTAATACCACGTCAACATCAATTAAAAGAATACAAAAAACACCAAGTAAAATGATGAACTTTAAAATGTTATGAAGGATTAAATAATGAATTTTTGTTTTAGATTTCCAAAGTAACCACAAGAAAAGTCCAAGCAAAACTATACTTAAATAAAAAAATAGGTACATGTGGCCTATTTTAAATTTAAACAATAAGAAAAACGTTGGTATCAATGCTAAAACCGACAAGATTGTTAACATAACTTTTGAAACCCTTTCTCCGTAAACCACAGGAATTGTATGATAGTTTAGTGCTAAATCGCCTTTAATATTTTCCAAATCTTTAGTAAGTTCACGCATGGATATTATTAAAAATAAAAAGGTAGCATGAACAAATATGACAGTTTCAAAATTTTTGTAATAAATAAAAACGGCAAAAAAAGGGGTAATTGTTAAAATGGCCGAAGTTAAGTTTCCTATAAAGGGTAGTTTTTTCAATTTGTGTGAATAAAACCAGATTCCGAAAATGTACAGTGAAAAAAACATGACAGCTCTAAAAGACACATAACTGACCAATATTACCGCCATAAAATTTAGCACAAAATAAAACGACAATTTAGTATTTTGACTAACCAATCTATCTAGTTTAGATTTAATGGGTCTGTTGATTAAATCTTTTTCTGAATCGTAAAAATTATTGATGATATAACCAGCGGCAATGGTTGCTGCTGAAGCTAAAACTATCAAAAACAAATTGAGATCGAGTATAACGTCTCTTAATGGTTTATGGTGCGCTAAAATATAAATGGAGGTTAAATATTGAGCCAAAACAATAATGAGAATGTTATAGCCTCTAACTACAGAAAACATGCCGAAAAATTGAATTAGAATATGTTTCTGTTTTCTACTTAACATAAAAAAAATGGTTCATGACTTTTTAGCAAATCTGCAAGTAGTTGCTTTTAGTCATTAAAAGATTAGAAGTTATAAACCACTTCCAGCTTATAGTCTTTAAGTGCTTGTTTAGCCTTATCAATATCTTCTGTAAAACCAAGAATATACCCGCCACCGCCAGAGCCACAAAGCTTTAAATAGTATTCGTTTGTTTTAATGCCTTTTTTCCAAAGTTCATGAAACTCTTGAGGAATCATAGGTTTAAAATTATTTAATACCACTTTAGACAATCGTTTTGTATTTTTAAATAACGATTTTATATCGCCTTTTAAAAAATCATCAACACAAGCATCTGTATGCTTAATAAACTGATTTTTAAGCATGTTACGAAAACCTTCTTGTTTCATACTTTCCATAAAAATACTTACCATAGGCGCCGTTTCTCCAATAATTCCACTATCTAACAAAAAAACAGCGTTTTTTCCTTCAATCTTTTGTGAAGGTATGCCAGTAGCTTCAATGTTATCTTTAGAATTTATAAGAATGGGAATACTTAAATAACTATTCAAAGGGTCTAATCCTGAAGACTTACCGTGAAAGAAGGATTCCATTTCAGCGAAAATAGCTTTTAATTTTAAGAGCTTTTCTCTGGTTAAATTCTCTAAAACCGTAATCTTATCAAAAGCATATTTATCATAAATAGCAGCTACTAATGCGCCACTACTTCCTACCCCATATCCTTGAGGAATGGATGAATCAAAATACATCCCAGAATGGATATCATTTTGAAGTGATTCTATATCAAATTTTACCAAATCAGAGTTTATACTGTTTAAATAAGCTGCAAATCGACTTAAGCTTTCGTTTGATTTTATAGCGTTTTCAGAAGTATTTCCGTCATTTTTTAACGCACCATTATAAAAATTATAAGGAATTGATAAACCCTTAGAATCTTTAATAATTCCGTATTCTCCAAAGAGTAATATTTTTGAGTAAAATAGAGGTCCTTTCATATTTTTTACAATTAATAATTAACAATTGATAATTGATAATTATTTTTGTTTTGATGTTTTTATGATACTTGTAAGAAGTTTTAAAATTTCTTTTATATCATCCTGAATACTAATGTACTCAGAATTATTTAAATAACTTGTCCCTTTAAGTAAATCTAACCAATATTCTGTTTCATTCGCTTCTTTCAAAGCAATTGACAATTTATGAACAAAATCTGCTTTACTTTCTGCATGTTCTGCTTCTCTTACATTTGCACCAATGGATGTTCCTGAACGCAATAATTGTTTTGAAAGCACAAACTCCTTTTTATCTTCAATTAAAAACTTGTACAAATTTACAATTCTAACGGCAAATTGATAGCTTTTGTTTTTAATAATATTTTCGCTCTTCATTGTCAATTATCAATTTTACATTGTTAATTGTTTTGCGCCAAAACCAATTTTGTCGCAAATATAATGTCCATTTTCGCAATATGCAACTAATTCATTCTTAATGAATTCTAAAATTTTTGTAGCATCTTTTTCTGGATACAGCACATGCACATTAGCGCCCGCATCTAAAGTAAAGCTTATCGGCAAACTCGTTTCCTGTCTAAATTGCCATATTTTGTTTATAATTTCCAAGGTGTTAGGTTTCATTAAAATAAAATACGGCATACTTGTCATCATCATAGCATGCAGCGTTAAGGCTTCGCTTTCAATAAGTGCAATAAATGCTTCTAAATGACCTGTTTCTAAAATGTTTTTTAGTTTTTCAAGATTTTCATGAGCTTGCTGAAACCTGATTTTAGCATACGGATGATGGTGCATTAAATTATGTCCAATGGTGCTGCTTACTTGTTTTTCGCCTTTATCAACCAATAAGATGGTGTCTTGAAAATTTTTAAAATGATTGTGTATTTTATATGGATATTTCATTCCAAACAAATCACTACTAACTTCAATACTATCCGTTTTTCCCCAAACCACCAGAGGACCTTCAATACTCCTGCAAGCACTTCCTGAACCTAATCTGGCCAAAAACGAAGCTTTTTTGTTGAAATAATCATTCGTTATTTCAGAATTTAATTGCTTTTCAATACTCATTAAACACAATGCCAAAGCGCTCATTCCAGAAGCTGATGAGGCAATTCCCGAACTGTGAGGGAATGTGTTTTTAGTTTCAATCACAAAATGATACCTTTTTAAAAAAGGCAAATACATCTCAACACGTTCAAAAAAAGTTTGAATTTTTGGCTTAAAATCATCCTTTTTAACCTTGTCCAGAAATACATCAAAAGAAAATCCTTCTGTGGAATCTTTTTTTATAAAACTAAGTGATGTGATGGTTTTGCAAGTCTCTAAGGTAAAACTAATGGATGGGTTTTCTGGAATTTGGTTTTTCTTCTTTCCCCAATATTTGACCAGAGCTATGTTACTTGGCGATTCCCAAGTTACTTTTCCGCTATCCAAAATTTGGAAACTTGGATTTGAAATAAAATCTTTTTCAGTCATTTTTCAATTTTCTGATGACAAAGATAATAGTTTTACCATGGTTTTATAGTTTCTTGAGGTAGCTAATACGTTGAGCTTTCGTTCAAAAGAATTCATGTTAAATTTTGTTTGTCCGTATCCTAAGGAACAATAAAGGTAAAGACAATCTTTAATGATTATGATTTCATCTGTTTCAAAGGCTATTTCATCCACCTTATCAATCAATTCTCTTTCTGGAATTCTATTAAATATAATGAAATAACTGTTTTCCTGATTTTCTTTTTCAAATGGACAGGCATTAAAAATTGAAAGTAGTTCGTCCCTTGATTTTATGATAACCGGTAATTTAAATTTAAAATGATTCATGATAACATGCCGCATGATGTTTTCTAAAACATTGGCTTTTTCAGAAGACTGAAAAATAACATTTCCACTTTGAATGTAAGTTTGAACGTTTTGAAAACCAGCATTGGTTAACAATTCACGCAATTCTGCCATGGACACTTTTTTATGTCCTCCAACATTAATACCTCTTAGAAGTGCTACGTAGGTTTTCATGATTTTGAAATGGTTTTAGCTATAATATAAGCTCCAGTCCATGCATTTTGAAAATTAAATCCTCCTGTAATAGCATCCACATTAATCACTTCTCCAGCAAAATACAAATCATGGTGTAACCTGCTTTCAAAGGTTTTAAAGTTAATTTCCTTTAAATCGACGCCTCCAGCAGTAACAAATTCTTCTTTAAAGGTACTTTTTCCATTCACATTAAAGATTGCTTTTGTAAGTTGTGAGGCCAAATTTTCCAATTGTAATTTATTTAAATCTGCCCAACGTGTTTCCTGATCAATTTCAGAAGCTAAAACCAAGGAACACCAAAGCCGTTTTGGCAAATCAAATTGTGCTGATTTAAAAACCGTTTTTTTTGCAATACCTTGTTTTATTTCTTTTAAGACCTCTAAACAATCTTCAAATGATTGTTTGATGAAATTGATTTCAATTTGAAATTTATAGTTGAGTTCAGCCAATTCAATGGCTCCAAAAGCCGATAATTTTAAAATGGCCGGAGCACTCAATCCCACATGGGTGATTAGTAATGGACCTTCGCTATGCAAATGAGTTCCTAAAACTTTTACTTCTACTTCCTTAGCGACAACACCAGGAATATCATGAATCCGTGGATCATTAACATTAAAAGTAAAAAGAGATGGTACAGGATTTGAAACAGTATGCCCTAAACCCTTTAAGAGATTCCATATTTTTGGGTTACTTCCTGTAGCAATAATTAATTTACCAGCAATAAATCCTTCTTGTGTAGTTTCTAGTTTCCAAAGGTTATCTTCCTTTTTAATAGAGGTTACCGAATGGTTGTATAACACTTCAACTTGATGTTTTTTGGCTTCATTTAAAAAACAATCGATAATGGTTTGTGATGAATTTGTGACAGGAAACATTCTGCCATCGTCTTCAACTTTTAATTCAACACCTCTCTTTTCAAACCACTCAATGGTATCGCCTGTCATGAATTGATGGAATGGCCCTAATAATTCCTTTTCTCCTCTTGGGTAATTTTTTATTAATTCAGATGGAATAAATTCTGCATGTGTAACATTACAACGTCCTCCACCAGAAATTTTTACTTTTTGTAATCCTTCGTTTCCGCGTTCTAAAAGGGTTACTTTTAACTTTGGATTTTGTTCAGCAATGTTTATGGCCGCAAAAAAACCTGCTGCGCCACCACCAATAATGATAACATCTCTTGGATTCATGTTTATTTTATAGGACGCATTAATCCTTCTTGTGCAACAGACGCAACCAATTTTCCATCTCTGGTAAATATGTTTCCTCTGGCAAATCCTCTGGCATTTGAAGCATTGGGTGATTCCATATCATATAATAACCAATCATCAAAATCGAAATCCCTAAAGTACCACATGGAATGATCTAAACTTGCCGTTTGGGTATTGCCCCAATGGGCCGTGCTAGCATGAGGATTTAGAGCGGAAACTAATATATTATAATCTGAAATATACGTTAAAATTTGTTGTTTTGTTGCTAAATCCAAACCTGAGGCATCTCCTTTTAACTTAAACCACACATGACTAAAAGAAGGCAGATCTTTACGGTCAAGAGGATTAAAAATCTCAACAGGCTTAAATTCCACAGGTTGATTAATTGAAAAAAATGCTTTTAAACTTTTGGGCAAAAAATCCCCAAACTGGTGCAAAATATCGGTCCAACTTAATAAGTCTTCAGGTTGTTTTAAACCTGAAGCCATTTGAACTTGATGATTATAGCCATCTTCCTTTTTATGAAAAGACGCTGATAAAATGAAAATGGTGGTTTCTTTTTGATGCGCTGTTACCCGTCTAACAGAAAAACTGCCTCCATCTCTTACTTTACTAACATTGTAGGTAATGGGTATGTTTAAATTTCCAGCCTCTAAAAAATAAGCATGCATGGAGTGCAATACCCGTTTATTGGTAATGGTTCTGCAAGCTGCGTTTATAGCTTGAGCCAACACCTGACCTCCAAAAACATTTGGACCGCCAATGGTTTTACTCACACCATTAAACTCAGTTTCATTTATTTTTTCTAAAATTAAAAGGCTTAATAAGTCTTGAACTGATGTCATTTTTCTGCTTTATTTTAATTTTATAAAGCTATTAAAATCGATTGGTTTTCCTAAAAAATGAATCCTAAGTTTATATTAAAATTTACCATCTTAAATTATTAATCTTTAAAAACTACTTTTTTAAACTTATTGCAAAACCTCCGCCAGCTGCAAGTTGAATGGTAAATTTTGAGTCTTTATTTATTGTTAAATTTTCTATTTCAATATCTGTTGGGTTATTATTCCAATGCGCATTCTTTCCATCCTTGTACAAAACAGCTTGAAAGGTTTGTCCTTCTTCAAGAAAATCAAAACTAAGTTCTATGGTTCTAGAATGTTCATCGGTAATGCCTCCTATAAACCAATTTCCTGTTTCTCTTTCTTGTCTTGCTATGGTAACAAAATCTCCAACTTCACCGTTTAAAACTTTACTTTGTTGCCAATCTACCCCAACATCTGTAATAAATTGGAATGCTGGATGCACTTTTCCATGAAGCATATAATGTTCAGGTAAATCGCTGGCCATTTCAATGGGGCTATAAATGACGACGTATAATGCCAATTGTTGAGCCAATGTGGTATTGACTTGGTTGTCTTTTTTATACTCATTAAATTTAATGTTAAAAACGCCTGGCGTAAAATCGAAAGGTCCAGAAAGCATTCTTGTAAAAGCTACGGTAGGTAAATGACTTGGTGGATTTCCACCGTCCGTAGCCCACGCATTAAACTCTTGGCCACGCATGCCCTCACGAGAAATGGCATTAGGATAGGTTCTACGTTTTCCTGTGGCTTTTATAGGTTCGTGTGCATTGACAGCAATTTTCTTGTTAGCAGCTTCTTCAAGGACTTTTTGATAGTGATTCACCATCCATTGACCATGATGATATTCTCCTTTCGGAATGATTTTACCAACATAGCCTGTTTTTACAGAATTGATTCCATTGGCTTTCATAAAATCGTAAGCCACATCCATTTGTTTTTCATACGTTCTTGGTGCTGCTGATGTTTCATGATGCATGATAACTTCTACGCCTTTTTCTTTTGCATAGCTCATAACTTCTTCAAAATTATAATCTGAATAAGGTGTCATGAAATCGAAAACGCCTTCTCGCTCATTGCTTATCCATTTATCCCAACCAGTATTCCAACCTTCCACTAGAAGGCCTTTAATGCCATTTTGTGAAGCAAAATCAATATATTTTTTGGCATTTTCAGTAGTTGCTCCATGACGAGATGTTCCCACTTTTCCAGTAGTAAAGGTGTTCATGTCTTGACTACCTTCTAAATCCCATGTAGATTTTCCAATGTGCATTTCCCACCAAATTCCAACATATTTCATAGGTGTAAAATAACTAACATCTCCAATGATATTGGGATCGTTAAGATTTAAAATCATTTTAGATTCGATTAAATCGCCCGCCTTTTCAGCCATTTGAATGGTTCTCCAAGGCGTATTAAACGGTATGGAAATTTTTGCTTTACCTCCTAAAATATCTGAACCAACCAACTCGCTAACCATATTTAAGTTTTCAGTATCAACTTTTAAGGTCATGCCTGCATAATTGGTTAAATCGGCTTCGTGAAAACTTA
This sequence comes from Flavobacteriaceae bacterium CG_4_10_14_3_um_filter_33_47, assembly GCA_002784145.1. Taxonomy (GTDB): domain Bacteria; phylum Bacteroidota; class Bacteroidia; order Flavobacteriales; family Flavobacteriaceae; genus Yeosuana. Next base: position 11,483 of record PFKE01000037.1, read on the forward strand.
AATAAACGCCTTCATCTGTTTTCATGGTTACTGGTGTATTTACTGCATTTTCTGGAATATAGGTTGCATTTAAATTGGGGTTATTTTGTTTTGAAAGCGCATTAATTTCAGAAAATTTAGTTTCGTTGTATAAATGCTCATAAATATCCCAATCACCTGGAATCCACCAAACTTTATGGTCACCAGTTAAATTAAACTCTGTGTTTTCATCGGTTATTAACACCTCTTTTAAATGGTCTTGTTCTGGAAATTCATATCTAAATCCTAACCCATCATCGTACACTTTAAAATGAATGTTTAGCTTTCTTTTAGTTTCTGATTGTTCTTCTAAATTTATAACCAATTCATTGTAATGATTACGAACATTTAATTGTTCTCCCCAGGGCATTTGCCAAGTTTCATCGGCAGTTCCAACTATTGAGTTTACAATTTTAAAATCATTTTTTAAAGTTGGTAAGTCTTTAAACTGAAAACTCATATACGACGTATCAATGATGGTTTTGTTATTAAAATTAACCGTGTAATAAGGTTGTCCTTCGTTGTTCAAATTAAAATGAATGTTGATTTTGCTGTTTGGAGATTCAGCATTTAATGGATACGATTGGTCTTTACATGATACCATAAACATGGTAGCACAAAGAATGAATGCTATTTTTTTCATCTGTTTATATTTATTGTTTTTAAGTTGTCAGATGGAACACCTTTAATAATCATCCTCGTGGGTTTGAATGCCATTTTCATGAGGTGTTTCATAATATTTAGTTTGTTTATAAGGTATAAAATACACCTTTTATTTTAATTCAAGAAGCGCTATTGAGTATTCTGAATTTAGTGTAACCTTTCCATTAATAACTTCCACGTCTTGGTTTGAATATGCGTCGTGTAGCAAATCTCCATCTTTAAATAGTTTTGAAACATCCAGCGTTTTTAATCCTATTGGTAACTCTAATCCAACTACCACAATGTCTTTATAATCATCTTTATAATAGCTTCTATAAAACAGGTATGGTTGTTTTGTTATAATTTGATGAGTTCCTGCTCCAATAGCTGGATGATTGGCTCTAAACTGACCAAGTTTTTTTGCATGAATTAATAGGTTTTTAGTTTTTTCATTGTTTTCAATGTCCTCCCAATTCATAAAAGACCTTAGGTTGGCATCGCCTTGAGCGCCTTCTATTATTAATGGTCTTGCAGACTCATCGCCATAATACATTTGAGAGGTTCCGGGTGAAAGTAATAATTTGGATATGGCTTCAAATGACTTTGTTCTGGCGGCATCAAACGGACTGCCATCATCATGAGATGTCAGGTAATTTAGGGTTCCAAAGCCGTTCAAATCATTATGCAAAATAGTTGAATACTTTGAGAATAATGGTTCATAATCAGCTTGAGCATCATATTTAAATCCGAAGTTTATTAAACTATGAAAGCTATCATCAAAATAGTTGACTTTTTTATCGCCAAAATCAAAAAATTTCCCTGTTACGATATTGTAATTATACACTTCGCCTACCAGATAAAAAGGATTGTTGTCTAAAACTTTATCAGGATTATTTTTTTTCCATTCTGAAAAAGCATAATCACATTGTGCTCTAAACTCTTGCCAAACATATTCCTCTGTATGCTTAACGGTATCCGCTCTGTAGCCATCGATTCCAAATTCTGTAATATAATCAGTTAACCACTTCATGATATAAAAACGAGGTGCTTTTGGATATCCAGTTCTTTCAAAAAATGCGTCTAATTCTTTTACTTCTTGTTCATATCGCCCTTCTGATTTCCACTTTTCAACTAAGAATGAAGGTAACTCTACATTATTATTACTTTCAGTTCTTATATCTGGTAAATTTTTAACAAGCGTACAGTTAATCGTACTCTCATAATTTTGATAGGTACATGGGGTACCCGTTCTTACCCAATCATTTGGATACACCAAATCTACTTCTGTAACTGGACCTGTATGATTGATAACCGCATCTAAAACAATTCGTATCCCTTTACTGTGAGCTACCTCAACCAGTTGTTTTAAATCTTCTTTGGTTCCAAAATTTGGGTCTAAAGCTGTCCAATCTCTTGCCCAATATCCATGAAATGCATAAGAAATACCTGTACCTTCATCTGTTGCTTCATGAATTTGCTCAACTATTGGTGTTAACCAAATGGCATTAACGCCTAAATTTGTAAAATATCCTTCTTGTATTTTTTGGGTAATGCCTTTAATATCGCCACCTTCAAACCCTCTTAAAATACCTGCTTCTTGGGTTCTGTTAAAATTGATGTCGTTTAGCGAATCTCCATTATTAAACCTATCGGTTAACAAAAAGTAAAGGTTTGCGCCTTCCCAGACAAAAGGGGTTTCTTTTTTTATCACTTCATTTTTGCTAGAATTAGACTTGCAATTAAAAAGCAGTAAAAGAACTAAAAAAAACAGAACCTTTTTCATAATTAATTAATTTTAAGAATAAACGATTCTAAAGGTTTTATATCAATTCTTATTTTAGCTTGATGGTTTGAAACTTTTAAGATAGATTGATATTGATTATATAATTGATCTTTTGCGTGATAATCACCATCTTTCAAATCCCATTCTGCAATAATATTTTCAGGCAATTGGAGTTCAAAACCATAGGTGTTTTCGGGATTGAAGTTTGAAATCACCATTAACCTTTCATCATCACTCCATCGAACAAATGATAACACTTGGTCATTATACCATTCTGTATGTTGTCTGTTATAGTGATGGATATCTTGATAATTTTCTGCTAAGGCTGAACTGTTTATTGTAACATTGAGTAATCGTTTGTAAAAATCTCTGAGCTCTTTTTCTTCTTTTGTTGAATTTCCACCATCAAATTTTTTATCATTTACCCAACGTTGTACATGAGGAACACCCATATAATCGAAAATGGAGGTTCTTGAAGGTTGTCCAAAACCAGCAACTTGTGCGCCAGGTTCGCCAACTTCTTGTCCAAAATAAATCATGGTTGGCGAGGTGCTAATCGTTGCAGAAACCACCATGGCTGGCTTGCCTTTTTCAGCAGAACCTGCAAACTCAGGACTTGCAATTCTTTGCTCGTCATGGTTTTCAAGAAAGTGAAGCATGTGGTGTTCAATATCTTTTAAATCATTTTGAATATGAGGAATATGGTCGGTGCTTCCATGTCCTTGCATGATGTGTTTTATGGTATCATATAACTGTACTTTGTCATACAAATAATCCATTTTTCCCTTTTTAATATAATCCCTATAAAGACTAGGATTGTAAACCTCGGCAATGATGAGCGCTTGTGGGTTTCTGGTTTTTATAGAAGCATTCATATAGCTCCAAAATTCAACAGGCACCATTTCTGCCATATCAAAACGGAAGCCATCGACACCAAAATCTAACCAATATAAGGCTATATCTCTAAATTTAATCCATGAGTTTGGCACGGTTTTATTGTTCCAAAATTCAAAATGTTTGGTGTAATCTTCATTTTCGAAACCTTCTGGTAATTCATCAAAATCTTTTTGGCCATTGGGTGAAACTCCATAATTTATTTTAACGGTTTCATACCAATCATTGATATTTGGTTGCGATGCTCGAGAACCGTTTCCTGTCCATTTGGCTGGATTTTCTTGAAAAGTTCCATCATTTAATGGGTGATTCTCTCCTCCTAAGGGTTTAAAATCTTTTAAGCCTTCTGGCACTTTAAAGGCTTCTCCTGGATTGTAATAAAAATTGTTGTTCACATGGTAAACCACTGTTTTGTCATCACTAGCTCCAAAGTCTTTAGTCCCTTTTGGATTTGTGAGACTTTGATAATTTCTAGCCACATGATTGGGCACAATGTCTATAATGACTTTCATTCCGGCTTTATGAGTTCTTACTATTAAAGCCTTAAACTCCTCTAGTCTTTTTTCTGGATTTTCGGCCAAATCTGGATTGACGTTGTAATAATCTTTAACGGCATAAGGAGAACCTGCTCTTCCTTTAACCACATCTGGATCATCATTTGAAATGCCATATTTTGTATAATCTCTAATCACGGCATGATGAGGAACGCCTGTGTACCAAATATAAGTAACTCCTAAATCTTTTAATTCTTTAAGGGCTTTTTCTGTAAAATCATTAAACTTACCTACTCCATTTTCTTCAATGGTTCCCCAAGGTTTGTTGGTTGTATTGGTGTTTCCAAAAAGTCTGGTAAACACTTGATAGATGACTTCCTTTCGTTTGTTATTTTCTTTTAACATTATTGATTCAGGTTCTTTTTTAATAGAATTCATGCAAGCAAAACAAGTTCCTAAAATTACTAAGAATAAATATTTATAAGTTTTAGACATTTTACTTTTTTTTAAACAGATTTCCCTAAGAGAAAGTGAAGGGAACATATTATTTCTGATAGATCTTTAGGAAATTTATTGAGCATAAAAGTTACTTGAGCAAACGAACTAAATGTCATGATCCTTTTTTACTTTTTTGTGCTCAACAACATACTTTCATGTTCCTTTAAATGCAACGTATCTTCCCAAACAAACTCTTCATTTGTTATAATATTTTTAACTGATTGTCCTTTTAGACCAACTTCATCATAACGTTTTAAATCTATTGCTATAGGTGTTTTGTTTTTATTTAAAATGTTTATGACTATTTCATTATCAACGATTCTAAACAACACATACACGCCATTTTCTGGTGCAAAATGGATGGTTTTACCTTCATGGATGGCTTTACTGTTTTTTCTGTAATTCAGAAGTTTTTTAACATATTGCTGCATATCTTTTTGAGCCTCGGTTAAACCTTCGCCAGTAAATGCATTGACCGCGTCGCCCTTCCATCCTCCAGGAAAATCGGTTCTAATTAAACCGTGATCTCCAGGGTTTGCTGCATCGCTCATCAAGATTTCGGTGCCGTAATAAAACTGGGTAATTCGTGGTAACGTAAAAATATAGCTTAAAGCCATTTTTGTTTTCGTAATGTCTTCATGCATTTGCGTAAAAATTCTACTCATGTCATGATTATCAGGAAAAATCATAAGATCATTAGGACTTACATAATGAAAATCGTTGGCCAACCCTTCATACATTTTCACAAATCCGGTATCCCATTGCTCATCTTCATTTATAGCATCCACAATTTGGCGCTGCATAGGGAAATCCATAGGCGATTTTAAATTGGACTTATAACCGTCTTTATTGTGCATGCCATCTTGCCAATACCCTACTATTAATGGGTTATAACTCCATTCTTCACCAACAATACTAAAATTTGGGTATTCGTTCATAATAGCACCAGCCCATTCAGATAAAAACGTTTTGTCTGAATATGGATAAGTGTCTTGTCTGATGCCTCCTAAACCTAAGGTTTCAACCCACCAAATACTGTTTTGAATGAGATACTTTGCCATGAAAGGGTTTCTTTGATTTAAATCTGGCATGGCCGAAACAAACCAGCCTTCACTCATATCATGCTTATCTTTTTCTGATGCATAGGTGTCTTGATTGCTGGTACGTCTGTGATTGGAGTTCTTTAAATTTTCGTGATCTTCAAAAGATTTTTGCTGGTTTACCCAATCAGAAAATGGTAGATCTTTCATCCACCAATGTTCACTTCCACAGTGGTTTACTACCTGATCCATAATAAGTTTTATTCCTGAACTTCTTGCTTTATCAGCTAGTTCTTTATATTCTTGTAAGGTTCCAAAACGAGGATCTACTTGATAAAAATCTGTCATGGCATAGCCGTGATATGATGATCTTGGCATATCATTAATTAACACAGGACAAGGCCAAATGGCTGTAAAGCCCATATCATGGATGTAATCTAAATGATTTATAATGCCTCTGAGATCGCCTCCATGTCTGGCATAATCATCTTCTCTATTTAGGGTTGTTTCTTTTAAATAATGAATGATATCATTAGATTCATCGCCATTAGAAAATCGGTCTGGAGTAATTAAATAAATAGCGTCGCTGCTATTAAACCCTATGTAATCTTCGGCTGGTTTTACTCTGGATTTTAATTCATAGGTTTGCGTTTTCTTTTCGCCATTATCAAATGAAAAAACAATATTAAACTTTCCTAGTTTAGCAATTTCTGAAATTTTTAAATCTATAAACAAGTAATTAGGGCTTGTTCCTTTTGTTACATTTACAATAGTAACTCCTTCATAGGATAAACTAACCGATGCCTGATAAATACCTGTTTCTTTAACCAATAGTTGAAGTGACTGGTCTTTAAACCCAACCCACCAATTTTCAGGCTCAATTCTTTCAACCTCGTTGTATTCTGTAAAAAATTCTGAAGTCATAGTGTTTGTAGGTTTAATGGAACCCTCCTTTTTACATGATGAACAAAAGGTAATAAGAATCATTGAAATACAACCTAATAAATACTTCATATTATTTTATTTAAATTAAACGGTAACCAAACTATTTGGGTTAATAGAAACCAATTTATCATTAACTAAAATATCTAAAACGGCGTTTCCTTCCAACTCAAAATGAGTTTCATTCTGGTAAACAATTACTTTTAGTATTTGATTTCTAAAATT
>PFKE01000015.1 GCA_002784145.1 Flavobacteriaceae bacterium CG_4_10_14_3_um_filter_33_47
TACAGCCATATTTGGGTTTAGGTTATAGTTAGCTTTCATTGCGGAACTCACTCGTTCCCAATAAAAATTAACCAATATTGCTGCTGATTTTTAACAAATATTACGCTGACTTTTAAGCAAGTTTACGGAATTAAAACATAAAAAAATACGGTAGACTCTTGAGCTTGTTTGCGGATTAAAAAATAAAATTTTAAAAAATTACGTATAATAAATTGCTGATTTCACTCACTCAGAATTTATAAAAAAAATAAAAACGCTGACATTAAAAACCGACAGATAAAAGCAACGAAAACATAACACCGTGTAAAAAACATTGCTTATTTTAGTTTAACCGTTTGGTCGTTGCTCTTTTGCTTGCTTCTGATTTTCCTTCGGAAAATCAGAAGCAAGCAAAAGAGCAACGTTCCTTACACAAACACGTTTGCTCCAGTATAATATAATATTAAGTTTATATTATAGGATAGCTCATAAGTTCGTAACTGCACGCCAGTTGGTATATTTAATTTTTAGGTTATGGTATGTGTACCATTAAGAGTGTACCAATCGCCAATTTTGGTTTAGGCTGATGTTTGAGCTAAATATAATAGCATAGAAAAAGTGATAAGTAAAAAGGTATTAATATTTTTCATTTTAAAAAATGTTTTTTTTTCGACTTTATAAAAGAGGTAGAGTAAAAATTGCAATCTCAAAAAAAGTGTAATATAAAAGAAGCCGCTTCTTTATTGAAACGGCTTCTTTATAAATTAATTTAAAAAATCTTATCTTATAATTGTGGTCCTGCAGAAATTAAAGCTTTTCCTTCTTTAGTATCACAATATTGCTCAAAGTTTTTGATGTAAAGAGCCGCTAATTTTTTAGCTTTCACTTCCCATTCAGCAACATCTTTATAGGTATTTCTAGGATCTAAAATATCACTCACATTAGGTAACATTTTTGGAGCCGTTAAGTTTAAGAAAGGAATATCAATAGTTTCTGCTTTATCAATCGAACCATTTAAAATGGCATCAATAATTGCTCGGGTATCTTTTAAAGAAATTCTTTTTCCTGTACCATTCCAACCTGTATTGACCAAATAAGCTTTTGCTCCATGTTCTTTCATTTTAGCAACCAATGTAGAAGAATACATAGTTGGTTTTAAAGTTAAGAAAGCTTCCCCAAAAGCAGGAGAAAATGATGGTTGAGGTTCTGTAATTCCTCTTTCAGTACCAGCTAATTTAGATGTAAATCCTGACAAGAAGTGATATTGAGCTTGTTGATCATCTAAAATTGAAACTGGAGGTAATACACCAAATGCATCGGCAGATAAATAAATAATTTTACTTGCATGACCAGCTTTTGATGGCAATACAATTTTATTAATGTTATAAATTGGGTAAGAAACTCTTGAGTTTTCAGTAATGGAATGGTCGTAATAATCAACATCACCAGATTTATTCACAACAACATTTTCTAATAAAGCATCCCTTTTAATAGCTCTCCAAATATCTGGTTCGTTTTCTTCACTTAAGTCAATAACTTTTGCATAACAACCACCTTCAAAATTAAATACACCATTATCATCCCAACCGTGCTCATCATCACCAATTAAGTAACGTTTAGGATCGGCAGAAAGAGTTGTTTTACCAGTTCCTGATAAACCAAAGAATACAGCAACATCTCCATCTTCACCTACATTAGCAGAACAATGCATAGAAGCCATTCCTTTTAATGGTAAGTAGTAGTTCATCATAGCGAACATACCTTTTTTCATTTCACCACCGTACCAAGTACCACCAATAACAATAACTTTTTCTGATAAATTGAATATTACAAAATTTTCAGAATTTAAACCTTGCTCTTTCCAATTAGGGTTTACTGTTTTAGAACCATTCATTAAAATAAAATCTGGCTCTCCAAAGTTTTCTAATTCGTAGATAGAAGGTCTGATAAACATATTAGTTACAAAGTGCGCTTGCCAAGCTACTTCCATTACAAAACGAACTTTTAATCGTGTATCTTCATTTGTTCCACAAAAAGCATCAACTACATATAATTTTTTAGAAGTTGAAAGTTGGTGTAAAACCAATTCTTTACATTCTTGATAAACTTTATTAGTAGTTGGCATATTAACCTTGTTCCAATCGATAGTATCTTTGGTTACATCATCCTTAACAATGTACCTATCTTTAGGAGAACGACCAGTAAAAACACCAGTTTTAACCGCAACAGCTCCTGAGTTCGTTTTTTCCCCTTTTTCAAATCCACTTCTATGACGTGCAACTTCAGATTTATACAATTCCTGATATGTTGGATTGTACATTACTTCATGGTATCCTGAAATTCCTAAATGGTGTAACTCTTGAATAATTTTAATGTTTTTCATTTTAATAGTTTTAATTATTTATTGCCTTTTATAAACCTTTATATTTTCCTTTTTTATCGATATGATAAAATTACAGTGCATAAATACTTTTATTTATGACAAATATCATGATTTCAGTAACCGCCTCATTTTTCAATTATTATCATTTTTTTAAATAATAATAATTTAAAAAAAATAACGAAAACGTAATAGAAATATTGACTTAACAACAAATATGCTGTTTTTGAGTGAATTTTCAAGGATAAATTTGATTTAGCAATCAAAAAAATGATAAAAAATACATAAATTATCAAAAAAAAATCAAGTTTATAAATGAAATATTAATTTAATTATTGAATTTTGATTAACACTATATAAGTATAAATTAAAACATATGAAATTAGATATTCTAGCCTTTGGAGCTCATCCTGATGATGTAGAACTTGGATGCGCTGCCATGCTAGCTAAAGAAATTGCTCAAGGTAAAAAAGTTGGCATTATAGATTTAACTCAAGGTGAACTTGGTACAAGAGGTACTGAAAAAACCAGATTTGAAGAAGCTGCTACTGCTGCTAATATTTTAGGAGTTGATATTAGGATAAATATGAAGTTTGCAGACGGTTTTTTTGTTAATGATAAAGAACATCAATTAGAAATCATTAAAACGATTCGAAAATATACTCCAGAAATAGTTATTTGTAATGCTATTGATGATAGGCATATTGATCATGCCAAAGGAAGTCAGCTAGTCAGTGATGCCTGTTTTTTAAGTGGATTATTAAAAATTGACACAAAAACGGATGATGATGATACATGGCAAGAACCATGGCGACCAAAACAAATCTATCATTATATACAATGGAAAAATTTAGAACCAGATGTTATCGTTGATGTTTCGGGCTTTATGGATATTAAAATGGAAGCTGTTATGGCTTACAAAACCCAGTTTTATGATAAAAACAGCAAGGAGCCTATAACACCAATTTCAACAAAAAATTTTACAGATAATGTAAAAAATCGAGCCATAGATATGGGCAGATTAATAGGCGTGGAGTATGGTGAAGCTTTTACCGTTGATAGAAATATAGCGGTTAACAGTTTGTTTGATTTGAAATAAGGTTTATATTTTTAATAAATTTTGGTTTCATTGAAATTTCCTTTAAAATATTAATAAAAATCTTTGCAGAAAAACTGAAATCAGTTACATTTGCACTCGCATTATAAAATGTAGTTACATGGTGGTTGTAGCTCAGCTGGTTAGAGCATTGGTTTGTGGTACCAAGGGTCGCCGGTTCGAACCCGGTCTTCCACCCAAAAAGACAAAGCCTTTCAATTTCTTGAAAGGCTTTTTTTGTGTTTGTAAGTTTATTGGAATTTAACTTTTTTTATCTAAGTTCTGCTCCAAGTTCTTTTTCAAAATTCATTTGAAGCATCTTCATTATTTTATCTATTTGATTGTCTGTTAGTGTTTTATGCTCATCTTGTAGTATAAAACTAATGGCATAGCTTTTTTTGCCTTCAGGTAAATTTTTTCCTTGATAAACATCAAATAAACTTACATTTTTTAGTAATTGCCTTTCTGTTTTATTGGCTATGGCATGAATGTCTTTAAAACTAATTTTCTCATCAAGTAATAAAGCAAAGTCTCTACGCACTTCAGGATATTTAGGAATGGCCTTAAAATTTATTTTATTCCGTTTAATCATTTCAAGAATGGCTTCCCAATTAAAATCTGCAAAAACAATCTCTTGGGAAATGTCAAAATATTTTAAAATAGGTTTTTTTACCAGTCCAAAACTTACCAGTTTTATTTTGCCTGAGCCTAACTCAATGCCTTCACTAAATACATCACTATTTATTGGAGATTCTTGCACTCTTGAAATACCAATTCTTTCTAAAATAGCATAAATAACACCTTTTAGATAGAAAAAATCACTCATTTTATTTGATGATAACCAACTGTCCTGATTTTGATTTCCAGTGGATAAAAGCGTTAAGTGTTTATGCTCTTCTCTGTTACCATTATAGTCATGGTAGGTTTTGCCAAATTCAAAAAGTTTTAAATCTAGGCGTTTTCTGTTGAGATTATAAGAAACAGCTTCTAAACCCGAAAACAGTAATGACTGTCTTAATACAGACAGATCATTGCTTAATGGGTTTAAGATAGTTACATTGTGATTGTCTTTTAAATCTTCGCTTAAATGAATATAATTGGCTGTTGTTAAAGAGTTGGCTAATATTTCATAAAAACCTTGTGACGCTAATTGATTGCCAACAATATTTTGTATTTTAAAATCTTCAAATTTTGATGAGCCAGAAATTGAAGCATTTAATTTTTCAGTTGTTTTAATGTTGTTGTAACCATAAACCCTTAAAACTTCTTCAATGATATCAGCTTCTCTTTGAACATCATTCCTGTAAGCCGGCACGGTTAAGCCTAAACCTGTTTCCGTTACATTATTTATTTTAATTTCTAACGATGTTAAAATGCGTTTAATAATATCTTTAGGAATTTCTTCACCAATTAGTTTTTTTGCATTCTCAAAACTTAATCGAACTTGAAAATCTTCAATTTTATGAGGGTAAATGTCAACAATATCACTTGAGATTTCGCCACCAGCAATATCTTGAATTAAAAGCGCAGCACGTTTTAAGGCTAATTCTGTAATATTAGGGTCAATACCTCGTTCAAACCTAAACGATGCATCGGTGTTTAATCCATGTCTTTTAGCAGATTTACGTATGCTAACAGGATTGAAATAAGCACTTTCTAAAAATATACTGGTTGTTGATTCTGAAACCCCAGAATGTAATCCGCCAAAAACCCCAGCAATGCATATGGGTTTTTCAGTATCACAAATCATTAAGTCTTCATTGGATAAAGTACGTTCTACACCATCAAGCGTGGTAAATTTTGTGCCAGCTTCAACTGTTTTTACTTCAATTTTGTTACCTTTTATTTTTACAGCATCAAAGGCATGAAGTGGTTGTCCTAAGTCATGCAACACATAATTTGTAGCATCAACAATATTATTAATAGGTGTTAAACCTATTGCTTTTAATCGATGTTGCAGCCATTTAGGAGAACTTTCAACCTTGATTCCAGAAATGGTTACACCGCAATAACGAGGTGCCAGTTCTTTGTTTTTTACATCAACATCAATTTTTAACAATCTATTATCCGTATGAAAGGCACTCACAGAAGGTGTGATAAGCTCAAGTGAAATGTTTTTTTGAAGCAATCCAGCTTTTAAATCTCTTGCTGTTCCTAAATGGCTCATAGCGTCTGCTCTGTTTGGTGTTAATCCAATTTCAAAAACATGATCATTTTCAACTTTAAAAACTGTTGATGCCGACGTTCCAACTTTTAGAGTTTCATCTAAAATCATAATACCGGCATGCGAATTACCCAAGCCTAATTCATCTTCTGCGCAAATCATTCCATGGCTTTCTTCACCACGTATTTTGCCTTTTTTAATAATCCAGGCTTCACCATCGGCTGCATATAAAGTTGTTCCAATGGTTGCCACAGGCACTTTTTGTCCCGCAGCTACATTAGGTGCGCCACACACAATTTGTAGTGGAGAGTTTTCGCCAATATCAACGGTTGTAATTTTTAACTTATCGGCGTTTGGGTGTTTTATACAGGTTAACACGTTACCTACAACAACACCTTCTAAACCTCCTTTTACAGATTGATAAGTTTCTATGCCTTCAACTTCTAATCCTAAATCTGTAAGTAATTCTGCGGTTTGTTCTGGAGTCCAATTTATTTTTATGAATTGTTTTAACCAATTATACGAAATTTTCATATGCTTTCTTTAATAAGGTGACAAAGATAAGAATACTGAATAGTTATAGAAATGGTAAATTATTTTTATTTGAGAGTTTTTTGAATATATTTAGGTTGATTTAAGGTTTAGTCCAATATTATTATGAAAAAATTACTCATTTTCTTTTATCTGGCAGTTATATTATCTTGTGAAAATGAAAAAATACAGCTAACTAACGGCATTTACAGAGCCACCTTAAAGGTGAATGATACTTTAAATTTGCCTTTTAATTTTGAAGTAACCTCTCCAAAAACTTTAAAAATTTTTAATGCAGATGAAGTTATTTTAGTGGATGAAGTCGTTTACGAAAATGATTCGGTATATATTAAAATGCCTGTATTTGAAGGGTTTTTGGCAGCCAAAATATCTAATGATAATAATCTAATAGGCTTATTTATTAATAAAACTTTAAACAGAAAAGTTCCTTTTAAGGCTACATTTGAAAATAATATGCGTTTTGAGATTAATACAGAACCCTCTAAATTAAATATTTCAGGAAATTGGGAAACAGTATTTAGTCCAAATAATGAAGAAGACCGATATTTAGCAAAAGGAATATTTAAACAAATGGGTAAAAAAGTTTCTGGAACTTTTAGGACCACTACAGGCGATTATAGATTTCTTGATGGCATTGTTGAGGGCAACGAGTTAAAACTATCAACGTTTGATGGTTCTCATGCTTTTTTGTTTACTGCTAAGATTACAGATAGCGTTATGCAAGGTATGTTTTATTCTGGCAATCATTGGAGTGAACCATTTGTTGCCAAACGTAACGAGTTTTTTGAATTGCCAGATGAAAACCAACTTACTTTTTTAAAAGAAGGCTATGATCGTATTGATTTTTCATTTCCTGATGCTTCGGGAGAATTAATATCAATATCAGATAACCGCTTTAAAAATAAAGTAGTTGTGGTTCAAATCATGGGAACTTGGTGTCCAAATTGTTTAGATGAAAGCAAGTTTTATTCAGAATTTTATAAAAAGAACAAGAGTAAAGATATAGAGTTTATTGCTTTAGCTTTTGAATATTCCAAAACTTCTGAAATGGCATTTAAAAATATGTTGCGTTTAAAAGAGACTGTTGGTATAGAATATCCTATATTATTGGCTCAATATGGCAGTTCTAACAAAAAACAAGCCCAAGAAAAGTTGCCAATGTTAAATCATGTATTGTCGTACCCTACAACTATTTATATTGATAAAAAAGGAAAGGTAAGAAAAATCCATACGGGCTTTAACGGCCCTGCAACGGGTGAAAAATATACTGAGTTTAAAAAGGAATTCAACCAATTTATACACGGTTTGTTAAATGAGTAAATGAGTTTTAAAACATTAACTAGGCATAGATGTTTTTTCCTTAGATTTTTTTTTTATATGATTCATTCCTTTGGTTATGGCTTCCTTATTTAAAGGAATAAGATGATGATATCGTTCTGATAATGATTTTTTTAATCCTTCAAGAACATTTTCTAGTTTCACGATGGGTTTTATTTTTAAGAATGCCCCTAGAACAATCATATTAAATATTTTCTTATTGCCCATTTCAGCGGCTAGTTTGGCGCCTTCAATTTGGTAAATTTCAATATCCGTTCTGGTTGGATGATGTGTAATGCCATTGGGGTCGTATAATAAAATACCGTTAGGTTTTACGGTATTTTCAAACTTATCCATAGATTGTTGATTTAAAATAATGGCCGTATCAAAAACCTTTAAATATGGCGAACTTATTCTTTCATCACTTAAAATAACGGTTACGTTGGCGGTTCCACCTCTCATTTCTGGGCCATAGGATGGCATCCAACTAACTTCTTGGTCTTGCATGATTCCTGAATAGGCTAAAATTTTGCCCATGGATAAAACGCCCTGACCACCAAAACCTGCAATGATTATTTCTTCAGACATGATATTTATTTTAATTTGCCATCTACTTTTATATCGCCCAACGGAAAGTATGAAAACATGTTTTCTTCCATCCAAATATTTGCTTCATTTGGCGTCATTTTCCAACCAGAATTGCAATTAGATACAATTTCAACAAACGAAAGTCCTTTTTTTAGGCGTGTATTTTCAAAGGCAGTTCTTATAGCTTTTTTAGCTTTTCTTACGTGTTTATGGGTGTGAACCGATTGTCTAGTAACATAATACACACCAGGGAGATTAGCTATTAACTCGGTAATTTTTAAAGGGCTCCCCATGTTTTTGATTTCTCGGCCATACGGAGATGTTGAGGTATGCATACCTTCTAAAGTAGTAGGTGCCATTTGTCCACCAGTCATTCCGTAAATACCATTATTGATAAAAATAATAACTATATTTTCGCCTCGATTGCAAGCATGAATGGTTTCGGCTGTACCAATGGCAGCAAGATCTCCATCACCTTGGTAAGTAAACACATATTTTTCAGGCCATGTTCTAATAATGCCAGTTGCTACGGCTGGCGCACGACCATGAGCGGCTTGTGTCATGTCTATATTCATAAAATCATAAGCCAAAACAGAACATCCAACAGGAGCAACCCCAATGGTGTCTTCAACAATACCCATTTCATCAATAACTTCCATGGTTAAATTATGAGCCGTACCATGACCACAACCTGGACAATACGACAAAGCCGTATCGGTCATGAGTTTTGTTTTACAGAATACTTGATTCTCGGGTTTTATGATGTCTAAAATGTCCATGATTTATAATTTTTTGTTCTAAAGCTTCTAAAACTTCTTCTGGTGTATGAATAATGCCACCGGTTCTGCCAAAATGCTCCACAGGTACTTTATGTTCCACCGCTAGTTTAACATCTTCAACCATTTGACCGGCGTTTAATTCAACACTTAAAATGCCTTTAACTTGGTTGGCTAAGTCAAATAATTGTTTTTTTGGAAATGGAAAAAGGGTGATAGGCCTCAGTAATCCCACTTTAATACCTTTTTTACGTGCTAATTCAACCGCTTTTTGGCTTATTCTCGCGCTTGAACCATACGCTACAATTAAATAGTCTGCATCTTCGCAATCTATGGTTTCATAACGTAAATCTTCAAGTTCCATTTTCACATATTTCTTTTGAAGTCTATGCACTCTGGCTTCCATTTTTTCAGACTGTAAATCAAGCGATGTAATAATATTTCTTTCCCGATCTTTTTTTCCTGTCGTAGCCCAATAGCCATTCATTTTAATAAGATCTTTATCTGAAATTCTTTCTACCTGATCTTTAAGAACCACTTTCTCCATCATTTGACCAATAAGGCCATCTGAAAGGATGAGAACGGGCGCTCTATATTTAAATGCTATATCAAAAGCATCGGTAACAAAATCAGACATTTCTTGAACCGAAGCTGGTGCGAGAACATATAATTTATAATCACCATGACCACCACCTTTAACCGATTGAAAATAATCAGCTTGCGAAGGTTGAATGGTTCCTAATCCTGGGCCACCTCTAACCACGTTAACAATCACAGCGGGCAATTCGGCGCCAGCCATATAGGAAATACCTTCTTGTTTAAGTGATATGCCGGGACTTGATGACGAGGTCATTACTTTTTTTCCAGTGCTTGCAGCACCATATACCATATTAATAGCTGCTACTTCACTTTCGGCCTGCAAAACAACCATACCCGTTCTTAGTTCAGGGCGTTCGGTCATTAAATACTCAATAACTTCAGATTGTGGGGTAATGGGATAACCAAAATAAGCATCAACGCCTGCTCTAATAGCAGCTTCTGCCAATGCTTCATTTCCTTTCATTAGTTTTAATTCTGACATATAATTCTCTTAAATCATTCAGATGTTTTAACTCTATAAACGCTAATAGCTCTATCAGGACAGACCAATCCACAATTGGTGCAACCTGTGCAATCTTCTGGGTGATCCATGTATGCAAAATGAAACCCTTTTCTGTTAACGTCGGTTGACATACCAATAACTTTTTCTGGACATACAGGAATACAGACTTCACAGCCTTTGCAAGTTTCGGTTTGAACCACTATTGCACCTCTAACTTTTGCCATATTGATAATTTTATATACAAATAACCCTTTGTAATTTTATTATATTCAAAAATATACATAATTTAATATTTAAAATATGATAAATGTCAAGTCTTGAGAATCCTTTAAAAAATTATTAAAGAAGAATGATTAGCTAATATAATTCCAAATGTTTTTGTATTTGCCCAGTAGTTTGTAGGTTTCTAAAACCATTTTATTCTGTGGATGACTGAGAGAAGGGTCTTGGGTTAAAAGATTTTTAGCATAAGATCTGGCCAATTGTAAAATATCTTTGTCTTTAACAATGTCTGCTATTTTAAGATTTAAAACACCGCTTTGTTGGGTTCCCATTAAATCTCCTGGGCCACGCAATTTTAAATCAACTTCAGCAATTTCAAAACCATCGTTGGTTTTTACCATAGTTTGTAGTCTAGTTTTGCTATCCTCACTTAATTTATGACCTGTCATTAAAATACAATAGCTTTGTTCTGCACCACGACCTACACGACCGCGTAATTGATGCAATTGTGAAAGACCAAAGCGTTCTGCACTTTCAATAATCATAACCGAGGCATTTGGGACATTTACGCCCACTTCAATAACGGTGGTAGCTACCATAATTTGGGTTTGTCCTTTTATGAAACGTTGCATTTCAAAGTCTTTATCAGCGGCTTTCATTTTGCCATGAACAATAGAGATTTGATATTTTGGTAATGGAAAGTCTCTAGAAATACTTTCATAACCATCCATTAAATCTTTATAATCCATGGTTTCACTCTCCTGAATTAAAGGATACACGATATAAATCTGTCTACCTTTAGCGATTTCGTCTTTAATGAATTTAAAAACTTGAAGTCTGTTTTTATCATAACGATGCACGGTTTTAACCAACTTTCTTCCTGGTGGCAATTCGTCTATGACCGAGATGTCTAAATCACCATAAACCGACATGGCTAAAGTGCGCGGAATAGGTGTAGCGGTCATGACTAAAACATGTGGTGGCGAGGTATTTTTATGCCACAATTTGCTACGTTGTGCTACACCAAAACGATGTTGTTCATCAATGATAGCAAGTCCTAAATTTTTAAATTTTACCTTATTTTCCAGAAGTGCATGCGTGCCAATTAAGATGTTTAATTGTCCATTTTCTAAAGATTCATGAATTGTTTTTCTTTCTGAAGTTTTTGTTGAACCAGTTAATAATGAAATTTTGATATTCAATGATTTGCATAGTTCTGATAATCCATTGTAGTGTTGGACTGACAAAATTTCAGTCGGTGCCATTAAACAGGCTTGAAAACCGTTGTCAAGCGCCATTAATATTGACATGAAGGCTACAATGGTCTTGCCCGAACCTACATCGCCTTGTAGTAAACGATTCATTTGGGCATTGCTGCCTAAATCGGCTCTAATTTCCTTGAGAACACGCTTTTGGGCCATAGTTAATTCAAAGGGTAAATGTTCCTTAAAAAAGGTATTGAATAAAGATCCGACTTGAGTGAAAGGAAACCCTTTGATTTTTGATTTATGGATTAAATTTTTGATAATTAATTGCAGCTGAATATAAAATAATTCCTCAAACTTTAATCGGTATTGAGCGCCTGCCAAAAACTCTTGGTTTTTTGGAAAATGAACATTGAAAACGGCATCATGCTTGGTCATTAAATTTAAATTTTCAAGGATGTTTTTAGAAAGTGTTTCAGCAAACTGTCCCTTGATTTCTAAAAATAATTGCTGCATAATTTTTACCATCACGCGATTGGAGACGCCTTTATTGGATAATTTTTCAGTGGATGGATAAATAGGCTGCATGGCAGATTGAAGATTTTTTTGATGATCTTCTATGAGCTCCATGTCTGGATGTGGCATGTTATATCGGTTATTAAACCAATTGGTTTTACCAAAAATCACATAGGTTTTATTTAGTTTTAAGCTTTCACGAATCCATTTAAGACCTCTGAACCAAACCAAATCCATAACGCCAGTATCATCTTTGAAAGTTGCCACTAAGCGTTTAGAATGTCCTTCTCCAAGATCTTGCAAAGCAATAATATGACCAATAATTTGTACATCGGCATTATTGCGTTGCAGTTGATTGATTTTATAATAATGTGTACGGTCAATATAACGATTTGGAAAGAGGTTGATTAAATCTTGATAGGTATGAATGCTTAACTCCTTGCGTAGTAAATCGGCACGATTGGGTCCTACGCCTTTTAAATAATCAATGGGAGTTTGAAGATTGGTATTCATGAAACTAAAATAATTCTTTTGTAGTAATAGCAAGTAGTATTTTGGACTAAAGTTTATTATATTCGAATTATGAAGCAGTGCTTATTTCTTTTCTTTTTAAACTTATCGGGTTTTGGTTTTGCGCAACAAACGGAATTTGTTGATTTTAAAATAGTTGAGGTTAGTCTAAATATTAAGCCTGAAAAACAAGAAGTTGAAGGCTCGGTACAATACACATTTAAAGTTTTAAAGTCTGTTGACTCCATTTTTATAGATGCTCAAAATATGACTTTTAAAACCGTGTTGATGTTGGGAAATCAAACCATTTCCTATTCAAACGATGGTAAAAAACTTTGGTTAAAACATCCGTTTAAAAAAGATTCATCCTATAATATATCTTTTAATTACAAGGCTCAGCCAAAAAAAGCTCTATATTTTATAAATTGGGAACACCATGCTGGTAATAAACAAATCTGGACTCAAGGTCAAGGTAAATACACGAGTAACTGGTTGCCCTCAATAGATGACATGAATGATAAAATAGAGTTTGATTTAACCATCACGTTTGATAAAGATTATGAAGTCATTGCCAACGGAAGAATAACAAATCAAAAAACAAACGACTCAACAACCACTTGGCATTACAACATGCAAAACCCCATGTCTAGTTATTTGGTGGCTTTTAGTATTGGCAAATATCATAAAAAGATAGCCTATTCAAAAAGTGGAATTCCTTTAGAAATGTATTATTATCCTCAAGATTCTTTAAAAATTGAACCCACATATCGCCACACCAAACAGATGTTTGATTTTCTTGAAGAAGAAATTGGCGTACCATATCCTTGGCAAAATTATAAGCAAGTACCAGTAAAAGATTTTTTGTATGCCGGCATGGAGAATACAAGTACTACTATTTTTTCTGATGCTTTTGTGGTTGATTCTATAGCCTTTGTTGATAAAAACTATGTGAATGTCAATGCACATGAATTGGCGCATCAATGGTTTGGCAATTTGGTTACAGAAACTTCTGGAATGCACCATTGGTTACAAGAAGGCTTTGCAACCTATTATGCTTTATTGGCAGAACAAGAGGTGTTTGGAGATGATTATTACTATTGGAAACTTTATGAATACGCTCAAGAATTGTTAGAACAAGATAAACAACGCGGAAGCACCTCATTGTTAGACCCAAAATCCAGTAGTACCACGTTTTACAAAAAAGGAGCCTGGGTTTTGCATAAGTTACGAGAAAAAGTAGGCGATAAAGTGTTTAAAATGGCCGTAAAAAACTACCTACTAAAACATCGGTTTAAAAATGTTGAAACCCACGATTTTATATTTGAAGTAGAGCAGGCAAGTGGACAGGATTTAACTGATTTTGTTAAGT
Source organism: Flavobacteriaceae bacterium CG_4_10_14_3_um_filter_33_47 (assembly GCA_002784145.1). Lineage (GTDB taxonomy): Bacteria > Bacteroidota > Bacteroidia > Flavobacteriales > Flavobacteriaceae > Yeosuana. Next base: position 13,777 of record PFKE01000015.1, read on the forward strand.
CTTGGTTGGAAGATGAAACATTTCTTTATGAAGAGTGCATGTATAGTTTGAAAAAACATTCTGAAGATTTTCGAATCATGCATAAACTAGATAAAGCGCTAAAGGACAATTCCTATCCATCAAATTCTCTTATAAACGACTATTTTGAAAAAGAGGTAAGTTCAAAGGTTAAAACCTATTTATTGTCAAAAATCGACCTCAGTAAGGTTCAAGATAGTGTTTTAAAAAAAGCCTTTCATTTAAAAGATTTAAAAGTGCGTCAAGCCATTGCTAAAAATTTAACCAAGATTCCTTTAGAATTAAAAGAAACCTATGAATCTCTTTTAAATGATAAATCTTACATTACCATAGAAGTTGCCTTGTATAATTTATGGTTTATTTTTCCTGAGAGCAGGGTAACGTATTTAAATAAAACTAAGAACATTATAGGATTTAATAATAAAAATATAAGGATATTATGGTTAACATTGGCTTTAATAACTCCAGATTTTGAAAGAGAAAATAAGCAAGCATATTTTAATGAACTTAGAGATTATACGTATTCGAATTATGGTTTTGAAACCCGTCAAAACGCATTTCAATATTTAAATTTCATTCAAGCTTGCGATCAAGTCTGTAAAGAAAATCTGCAACAAGCAACTAAACACCACAATTGGCAATTTTCTAAATTTGCAAAAGAACTGTTGAAAAAAGAATAAAAATATCATGAAAGCATTAGTCGTATCAGGTGGCGGTAGTAAAGGAGCTTTTGCTGGAGGCGTTGCTCAATATTTAATGGAAGAAGAAGGCAAAAGCTATGATATGTTTTTGGGCACTTCAACCGGTAGTTTGTTAATTCCTCATTTAGCGGTTAATAACATTCCTAAGTTGTATAACATTTTTACCAATGTTAACCAAAAAACCATTTTTAGCATCAACCCATTCATTCAAAGAAAAAAAGACAATCGGGAATACGTAACCATTAATTATTTTAATTCCGTACTTCAATTTATAAAACGCAAAAGAACCTTTGGAGAAAGTATGGCGTTAAGAAAAAATATTTTTAAAAATTTCACCAAGGAAGAATACAATCTCATAATAGCAACCAAGGAGGATGTTGTGGTAACTGTTTCAAATTTGTCGAAAAACAGTGTAGAATACAAATCAATCAAAGCCTTTAGCTATGAAGAGTTTTGTGATTGGATCTGGATTTCATGCAACTACATTCCGTTTATGTCTTTGGCAACACGAAATGGTTTTGAATATGCCGATGGGGGTTTTGGTTGTGTAATCCCAATACGAGAAGCTATTCTAAGAGGTGCTACCGAAATAGATGCTATTGTTTTGGAAAGAGAAAATTTAGAATATAATAAAGTGTTGGGTAAAAATCCTTTTTCTTTATTGTTAAGCTTGTTTGGTCATTTACTGGACCAAGTTGAAAAAAGCGATATAGCCATGGGAAAGCTTGCTGCTGTAAATAAAGAAGTTAACTTAAATTTATATTATACACCTACCAAACTAACGGAGAATTCTTTGATTTTTAATAAACGATTGATGGTTGATTGGTGGCAACAAGGGTTTGAATATGCCAAATTAAAAAACAAAAGTGGGTTGGACATGAATGAATGGAAATATAAGTAATTACCAGATGTCGCTTACTTCTTGTTTAATAAATGATAATGCCGCATCACTTGGTGGTCTTCTATCCATCATTTCTGTTAAAATAACTTCCCTTAATTTATTTGCCGAATCTGTTTTTTCAAGAAGACTTGCTTTTCTTACTAACTGAATGGTTGCGTTTTTAGCAGCTGAAATAATGCTCCAACATTGATCTGTGACATAAATTTGTTGGGATAAATTATGCTCATATTCTTGTTCTATGGTTTGTATAAGTAAAGATTCATAAGATTCTTTATTTGAAGATTTTGGACTAATACGAATAAGCAATTTTGATGGCGTTATGCGTTCTAAAAAAATAGTCAAACGTTCATAGGCTTGAAGACGCATTGGTAAAGACTTTACCTGCATTTCTTTCTTCAATAAAAAACGTCTTCTTCCATCTTCATTTTTAGTATGTTCCCTAAAAAAATAATAAGCAATAAAACCAGTAATTAAGGTTGGTATTGCGTATAAAAATAAATCAATAATTCGGTCTGTATCCATGATATAGCATTTCACTTTGTGTATAATTTCTACCCAAATATACATAATCTTTTAAATGTTGCATACTGAAAAGTTTAAGTTCAATCTCTTATTTTTTTTTGATTCATTCATAAATTAATTCATTCATTAAAAAAATAATTGTTTATAATTATTGATAAATCTGCGCAATAAAAAGCGCAACAATGGTTATTTTCACGCTATAAATTAAATGTAGTTTGGAGAAGTATTTAAGTCAATTAAATGAAGCACAATTAGAGCCCACCATCCAAAAAGATGGCCCCATGATAATTATTGCTGGCGCAGGCTCAGGTAAAACTCGTGTATTAACGTATAGAATTGCCTATTTAATGCATCAAGGGGTTGATCCTTTTAATATTCTGGCTCTAACCTTTACTAATAAAGCGGCTCGCGAAATGAAAGACCGAATTGCAACTATTGTTGGTGCAAGTGAAGCTAAGAATCTTTGGATGGGTACTTTTCATTCGGTATTTGCTAAAATTTTACGAAGTGAAGCCGACAAATTGGGCTATCCCAGTAATTTTACTATTTATGATACTCAAGATTCCGATAGATTGATAGCTTCTATTATTAAGGAAATGGGCTTGGATAAAGATATTTATAAATACAAGCAAGTACGCTCCAGGATTTCTTCCTATAAAAACAGTTTAATAACGGTAAGGTCCTATTTTAAAAATCCAGAACTCATCGAAGCCGATACCATGGCTAGGCGTCCAAAACTGGGCGATATCTATAATGAATATGTAGAGCGCTGTTTTAAAGCAGGTGCTATGGATTTTGATGATTTGTTACTTAAAACCAACGAGTTACTTACAAGATTTCCAGATGTACTCATGAAGTATCAAAACAGATTTAAATACATATTGGTAGATGAGTACCAAGATACCAACCATTCTCAGTATTTAATTGTTAGAGCATTATCCGATAGATTTCAAAACATTTGCGTCGTGGGTGATGATGCGCAAAGCATCTATGCTTTTAGAGGCGCTAATATTAATAATATTTTAAATTTTCAGAAGGATTATGATGAAGTGAAAGTATTTAGGTTGGAGCAAAATTATCGTTCAACAAAAAATATCGTCAATGCAGCAAATTCCATTATAGATAAAAACCAAACCAAGCTCGATAAAGTGGTTTGGACTGCCAATGATGAAGGGAATAAAATTATAGTCAACAGATCTTTAACAGATGGTGATGAAGGTCGATTTGTAGCAAGCACCATTTGGGATAACAAAATGCGGAATCAGCTTAAAAACAGTGATTTTGCTGTTTTATATAGAACCAATGCCCAATCTAGGGCCATTGAAGATGCTCTAAGAAAACGAGATATTCCCTATAGAATTTATGGAGGCTTATCATTTTATCAACGTAAGGAGATAAAAGATGTGTTATCTTATTTAAGGTTAATTATTAATCCTGCCGATGAAGAAGCCTTAAAGCGCATTATTAATTTTCCGCCTAGAGGCATTGGAGATACTACCATAGATAAATTAGTGGTTGCTGCAAATGGCTATAAACGTTCCATTTTTGAAGTCATGAAGCATGTGGACAAAACCAATATCAATATAAATTCTGGCACTAAAACAAAACTACAGGATTTTGTGACGATGATTGAAAGTTTTCAGGTTTTGAATCAAACGGCCGATGTTTTTGAATTGGCAGAACATGTTACAAAAACCAGTGGTTTAATCAGGGAATTTAATAAAGACGGAACTCCTGAAGGCATTACCAAAATGGAGAATATTGAAGAACTCTTAAATGGTATGAAAGATTTTGTTGAAGGACAAAAGGAGATTGCAGATACTACAGGCTCTTTAGCAGAATTTCTTGAAGATGTAGCATTGGCAACCGATTTGGATGCCGATAAAGGCGATTCAGACCATGTGGCATTAATGACTATTCATTTGGCTAAAGGACTGGAATTTCCGTATGTTTATATTGTAGGTCTTGAGGAAGATTTATTTCCAAGTGCTATGAGTATGAACACGCGTAGCGAACTGGAAGAAGAGCGAAGGCTTTTTTATGTGGCTTTAACACGAGCTGAAAAGCAAGCGTATTTAACCTATGCATTGTCTAGATATCGTTGGGGAAAGTTAATAGATTCTGAACCTAGCAGATTTATTGAAGAAATAGATGAACAATATTTAGAAAACACAACGCCTATTGAAGAAAGACGTTTTAACCCCATGCTAGACGCTGATATTTTTGGTGATGTAGCGCCTAAT
>PFKE01000024.1 GCA_002784145.1 Flavobacteriaceae bacterium CG_4_10_14_3_um_filter_33_47
AGACCATATCCACCCATGAATCGACAAAAAAGTTAAAATACTTAAAAAACCCTAAAAGCCCTACATTAAAAAGGACACTCACCCAAAGCCAGGCTTTTCTTTTGGGTTTCTGATTGATTGAATGTATTTTTAAGGCAACGTAATAATCAACGATTGTACTTAATAAGATTAGGGATAGAAAACGCCAATCCCATAAGCCATAAAACACATAACTGGCCAACAGCAAAAGAATGTTTTGAGCTTTTAAATGTTTTTTAAAAACAAACCAATACAGGAAAAAAACTACCGGGAGAAATATAAAAAACTCGAGAGAATTAAATACCATAGGCTAGTTTTGTGGAGGTTGGTTAATAGCTTTTTTTTTACGGCGTAAACATCTGTTTTTTCTATGGTGTTGTCAAAAAAAATCTATAAAAAGCACCATAAATACTTTTATCTGCAGAATAAATAAATGAACTCATCTTGACTTTTTTTATTTCCTAAAAAATGGCTAAAATCCGCCCATATTTCGTTTCTTTTTTTATGCTTAGCTCAGCTACGCCTTTAACAAAGTGCCTCATCTGTACAAATTTTATCTCATTTTCGGTTAAAAACAAAAAGTCAAGATGAGTTCAATAAAAAAAGCCCTTTAAGTTAAGGGCTTTAGAATATCATTCAGTTTGAGGTTACATTTCATTGAAAATGGAATGCATCAATCGTTTTTTATCATTAATACTCTCTTCAAGCGATATCATGGTTTCAGTTCTGTAAACCCCTTCAATATCGTCTAACTTGAAAATGATTTCTTTAGCATGTTCGGTACTTCTGGCTCTGATTTTGCAGAAAATATTGAATTTGCCAGTGGTAATATGGGCCACGGTAACAAATGCAATATCATTGATCCGTTCTAAAACAAATTTTGTCTGAGACGTGTTATTTAAAAAAACGCCCACATAGGCTATAAATGAATAGCCTAACTTTTTATAATCCAAGGTCAAAGAAGACCCTTTAATAATTCCTGACTCTTCCATTTTTTTTACCCTTACATGAACCGTTCCTGCAGAGATTAAAAGTTTTTTAGCAATATCGGTAAAAGGAATTCTTGTGTTATCAATTAACATATCAAGAATTTGATGGTCTATTTCGTCTAATTTAATTTTCCCCATGATTGATTATTTTTTAAATAAAATACAAAATTAATACATTTTTAATAAAAATTACACATAATTTTCACACTTTATTTCAATAATAATGAGATTTTCCTATTATTTATTAATACGAAAACGTTTTCGTTGCCTATTTGTAAGGGCTTATTTTCTTGGGTTAGGACTTCAAAGCCTTCGGCATCCAATTCCTGGTGACCAAAAAAACCAATAAGGGGTTCTATCTTTTCTATTTTTGGGATGAAATCAACCCTACCATCTTTTAAAACTTCTTGATATAGAATGCCAATATCCTGTAAAGTGTTGGATGGTTCTGATTTAACCTTAGCATTCCTTATGATAAGGTCAAAAAAGCGTTTCTTATTCTGAGGGATATTAAAGTAGGATGCATAGCCATTTCCAGTAACCTCAATCCTAGAAATATAGTTTATAGAGGTCAACAAAGCGACATAAATGAGCAATCGTGTCTTTTCACGAGCGTAATCCTCCGGAAAATGTCCGGCTTCAAACAAGATGGTAGGAATGTTTAGGCTTTGGAAGGTATCACCAACACAGTTAAGATTAAACACATCATCATACACGCCGACTTGTTCAGGGATTAGGGTTTGTAAAGCAGCATTCATCACAGTAATGATCTCCATAGCGATTTTTCTGGTTTCGGTAACCGTACAAGCGTCGTCTTGTGCCGGTGCCAAAAACGAGACCGTTGCTGGGTTTTTAACATTTCCAGCACTGAAAATAGTGCGCTGCCCATGTAAATTATAGCAATAATGGGGCTTGAATTGATTGAAAACCGTTCTTAAAAGAATACTTTCTGGTTGCGACAAGGCCTGAGCATCTCGGTTTAAATCAATCTGGTTGGCATTTAATCGTGTATAAGCCTCAGCACCATCTGGATTTAATATAGGGATGATATAAAGCGTACAAGCCTTTAATATATGGTTTACAGAATCAGAACCCTTATAAAATGTTTGTAAGACATCAAAAAGAGCTTTGGTGGTGGTCGTTTCATTGCCGTGCATTTGCGACCAAAAGAGCAATCGCTTGGGTCCAGACCCTAAGGTAATACCATAAATAGGCTTTCTTAAAACCGAAGCCCCTAAAACTTCAACCACAAACTTTTTCTTTAAGGTTTCTAATAAAGGTTCTATATGTTGGTTTGTAATATAACGATGATATAGCTGGGTTTCTTTATTGGTTTCAAACCATTGTTTTAGCTCACTTATTTCCATAAAAATTATTAATATACAAATGTAAACAATTAGGTTTTTACAATTGTAAACAAATAAGTACGACCTTTATGTTTACAATCTTATACAGATAATCTCTTTTGCTAACCTATGTATTCCCGTTAATTAAAGAAAAGAATAGACTTATTTAAAAATAATATTAAAATACTATTTATCAACATATTATAATATTTTATATGAAGTTAAACTTTATTTATTTAATGGCTTTTAATAACTTTTATACTCCATCTTAAACAAAATTGATTACATTTGTAAAAAGTTTTGCGCCTAAAACAGTTTACAATGATAAACAGTGATGATTTTGCAAAAAGGATTCAGGAAGTCATAGAATTTTATGGAGAATCTGCCTCGTCTTTTGCTGAAAAAATCGGGGTGCAACGTTCTAGTATTTCCCACATCCTTTCGGGTAGAAACAAACCTAGCTTAGAGTTTGTTTTAAAAATCTTGTCCTCCTATCCAGACATTGAACTCTATTGGTTGCTCAATGGAAAAGGATCTTTTCCTTCAAACAAAGAAACCCCTTCTGAAAAAGAACCCTCTTTTGAAAAACATTCGGATGCAACCCTTAAAAACATCCTGAAAGAATCCAATCAAAACAAAGAGATTGAGCGCATCCTTATCTTTTTTAAAGACGGAACTTTTAAAAACTATCAAAACTAAACCCATATCGATTGCCATTACCTTCCAACTTTGTAACTTTGTAACTTTGTAACTTTGTACGATAATCTCATTTTCCCATGAAAAAATTCCTGATACTATTAATAACCTTAAGCTTTCTAGGCTGCTACCAAACGGAACGAGATTGCAAATTGTTTAAAACGGGTAAATTTTATAGTGAAGTGACCATCGATGGTGTTTTATACACCTCTGAATTTGAGCGATTTGAGCATTTACAGGTAGAAACGTACAACCAAAAATCGGACTCTGCCCAGGTACGCTGGATTAATGATTGTGAGGTCGTTTTTAAAACCATACATCCTAAAAGCATGGCCGACCATAAAGACATTCATCTTAAAATATTAACCACCACCGATTCATCCTACACTTTTGAGTATTCCTATGTTGGAGAAACTAAGAAACAAAAAGGAATGGCCTTTAAAATCCGTTAATTAAACGGATACAAAAAAGATTCAACCACATGAAAGGTCACCTCTTGAGTTTCGGTGATCTCATAGGTTAAGAATAGCTCTCCCCAAAACTCTCCATCAGAAAAATCAGCAATCATCCATTTATGATTGAGCAGCTTTACCGAATTAATCATCATTTTACGCCCAGAACTCGCTGCATAAGGAATCAAAGGATGTTCGTCAGGAACTTCGTTTAAGGCATACAATTGATCTTTTATATAAGGCACTAAGCTATCTACCTGAAACCCTTTCGTTTCAAAATAGGACAAAGCATCCTCATTGTTTTCCAAATTAAAATGTAATAAGTCTAACATACTGTGCTGCTGTGCTACGATGGAGTCTTTATAAATTCCAATCTGCGTGTCATAGGCATTTACTTTTGTGTTTAAACCTTCCAGCAATCGCTTGGAATGAAAGTATTGAAATAAAATCACCAATACCGTAAAAATAAATAGGTACATAAAAATACGTTGTTTCATCTGTTATTATTTATTGTTTTTTATTTGTCAGATGGAACACCTTTAAAGATCATCCGCGTGTTTGTGAATGCCATTCTCATGGGTGTTTCATAAATTATTAAATATGGATTTGTAAGGAATCATAAGCCAAAAAAACCCCATTTGGCAATTGTTTTTCAACGGCTTCATGAAATCCTAATACATGGCTAATATGCGTAATATAGGCTACTTCTGGGTTAACTTTTTCAATAAACTCCAGAGCTTCTTCTAAATTGAAATGAGACACGTGTGGCTCCATACGCAACGCATTGATGACTAACACTTTAATGTTTTTAATTTTATCAATTTCTGTATCCTCTACCGATTTCATATCGGTTAAATAAGCAAAATTATCAAATCTAAACCCAAAAACCTGCAGTTGATGGTGCATGCCTTCTATGGGTATTACCTTTAAATGATGTAAATAAAACGGTTTGTTTTCTATAACATTCACCGAGAGTGTTGGCACACCTGGATATTTGTTTTCAATTTCAAAGATATAATCAAAGCGTTTTGTTAAGGAATCTATCACTCTTTGATGGGCATAAATGTCAACATCGCCTTGACGAAAATAAAAGGGCCTAATATCATCCAATCCCGCCACATGGTCTGAATGTTCGTGGGTAAACAAAATACCATCGATTTTTGAGCATTTCGCCCTTAACATTTGCTGTCTAAAATCAGGACCACAATCAATCACATAAGCATAATCATCCCATTGGATAAGAACAGAAACCCGTAATCGTTTATCCCGCTCATCATGACTTAAACAGACGGGGTGAGTACTTCCAATTACCGGAATGCCTTGAGAAGTACCTGTACCAAGAAATGTTACTTTCATTAAATATCGTATATTTAGACTTTAAATTTAAGATATATTTTTTAACCCTTTGGCAGGGATTATTTTTTTTATGAAAAATCACGATTTTATGAATAATACTAATGAAATGTTTAAAGTAAAACATGATAATTATCAGATATTAAACAAGGGTAAAATAGTATTTTTAGCCCATTAAATTTAAAAAGCTTCCAAATGATAATAGGTGTTTTAAAAGAAACCCAGAAAGGTGATAATAGAGTTGCTATTACGCCAAAAATTGCACAACAACTGATAGAAAGAGGATTTGATGTTAGAATTGAAGAAGATGCCGGTGTCAATTCTTCCTATAAAAATTCAGATTACAGTAAAGCCGGAGCCAGCATTAGAGCTAAAGAAGATCTTCTTAGTAATGCAGACGTTTTGATAAAGATCAATCCTTTTGATAATAGTGAGCTGGAACAATTAAAACCGGGTCAAATCATCATCGCACAGTTGTTTCATAAATCGCATCCAGAGGATATGAAAATTATTTCCAAGCAAGGCGCTACGGCCTTTTCCATGGATGCCATGCCAAGAATTTCCAGAGCTCAAGATATGGATGTATTGAGTTCCCAAAATAATTTAGCAGGCTACAAGGCCGTTATTAAGGGTGCTTACGAAATGACCAAAATATTTCCTTTAATGATGACGGCCGCCGGAACCATTTCTCCTGCCAGAGTTTTAGTTTATGGCGTTGGGGTTGCAGGATTACAAGCCATTGCAACAGCAAAACGATTAGGTGCTATTGTGGAGGCGACAGACATTAGAACAGAAACCAAAGAACAGGCAGAATCTTTAGGCGCTAAATTTATCATGGTCGATAATACCGGTGAAAAATCTGAAGGTGGTTATGCTAAAGAAGCTTCAGAAGATTATGCAAGAAGACAAAAAGAAGCCGTTGATAAATCCTTATTCAAAGCCGACTTGGTCATCACAACAGCCATGATTCCTGGACGAAGATCACCCATTTTAATTACCGAAGAGCAAGTAGAACAGATGCAAAACGGTGCTGTTATTATTGACTTAGCAGCGGCTCAAGGTGGTAATTGCGAACCTAGTGTGATGAATAAAACCATTATAAAACATGGTGTGAAAATTATAGGAACAACCATTGCTCCTGAAAGTGTTTCCACCAATGCCAGTGATTTGTATGCTAAAAACACCTTTAATTATCTGGTACATCTTACCGAAGGAAACCAATTCAAATGGGATTTGGAAGAACAGATAACCGATGAAACCTTAATCGTTTATAAAGGAGACATCAGACAAAACGGAAAAACCTCTTAAGATATGAATGAATTAATAGAATTTATAAGTCAAAACATGCAAATGCTTTACATCGTCATCCTGATGATCTTTGTAGGTGTTGAAATTATTGGTCATGTTCCAGCTGTGTTACATACCCCATTGATGTCTGGCGCCAATGCCATTCATGGTGTGGTTATTATTGGAGCCATTTTAGTGTTACTGGGCGTAAATCCTGAAAATTATTTAGGACAAGCCCTAGGTTTTGTAGCCGTATTACTGGGAACCCTAAACGTCGTTGGTGGTTTTGTAGTCACAGACCGCATGTTGGAAATGTTTAAAAAGAAAAAACAATAAACCTCTTTGATTATTAAGGTAATCATAAAATACCTGGCTTGCATGATATTACATGTAGCCATATAACACCATAAATACAAACCCATGAATTATATATTTAGCCTGGAATTTATCTATTTAATCGCTTCAATGACCTACATATTAGGTTTAAAAATGCTTGGTAAACCAGGAACTGCAAGGAAAGGAAATTTAATAGCTGCCGGAGGAATGACCTTAGCTATTTTAGGAACTATCTTTTTGTATCAAGGCGAAGTGCCAACGTACATCTATGCCTTAATAGGAACGGCCATCCTTATTGGAACCATTATTGGATGGATTATTGCAAAAAAAGTAGCCATGACCAAAATGCCGGAACTGGTTTCCCTTTTCAATGGCATGGGTGGCGCTAGTGCGGCTTTAATTGGTCTTATAGAATTTGAACATTATACAGGTAACACCTTATCCATTGCCACCATCGTGGCTGGAATCATCATTGGTAGCATCTCATTTTCCGGAAGTATGATTGCTTGGGCCAAATTAAACGGCACCCTAAATAAACCACTGCGGTTACCCAAATACAATTTACTAAACAATCTGGTTATTATAGGTTTAATTCTATTTGCCGTGTACATTGCCTGGTCTGGAACTGACAGCCAATTACTGTTATATGTATTGTTTTTTGTGGCCTTGGCTTATGGTGTTCTATTTGTATTGCCCATTGGTGGTGCAGATATGCCCGTGGTTATTTCATTACTAAACTCTTTTACTGGCTTAGCGGCTGCTTTG
>PFKE01000004.1 GCA_002784145.1 Flavobacteriaceae bacterium CG_4_10_14_3_um_filter_33_47
AATTTGAAATTACTGGTCGCGTAGCTCAGTTGGATAGAGCATCTGCCTTCTAAGCAGACGGTCACAGGTTCGAATCCTGTCGCGATCACAAATTTAGTAATTAAAAGAAGTTAAAACCTTGCAAACTGTATGATTTGCAAGGTTTTATAGTTTTAAGACCTTAATTTATTTTGATTTGATTTAAGATTAAATGATACCAAATCGGTCAACAGTTTAAAAAAATGAAAAAGTGTTGACCGAATAAGGGATAAAAACCTTATAATTAGGTCATTGTATTTGAGTTTCGTCTTTATAAATGTTTAACTAAAGACGATAATTATGAAAACTCGTTCAACTTTTAGCCTATTATTTTGGGTTAACACTTCACGTATTAAAAATGATCAAGTTCCTGTTTATGCAAGGATAACTGTTAATGGCAAACGTACCAATATAAGTTTGCAAAGGCGATTACCAGTCTCTAATTGGGATTCAAATAGGGGTATGGCAAAAGGCACAAAGCAAAGCTCCAAACTGTTAAATAAATATATTGAACAGGTGCGAGCTAAAATTTATGAATCCTATGAAGACTTATTAAGTGAGGATAAACTAATCACTTCTCAATCAATTAAATCTAAGTTTTTGGGAGAAGATGAATCAAACAAAACATTATTGGAGTTATTTGAATATCATAATGAAGTTTCTCAAGAGAAATTAAATAACCATACACTTCGGCATTATAAAGTTACTCAAGGTTATTTAATAAAGTTTTTAAATGAGAAACTAAAAACTACTGATATGAGCTTACAAAGTTTGAATTACTCATTTATTGTGGATTTCGAACATTTTATCAAGTCCTACAAGCCAAAAGATAACCAAAAAAAAATGAGTCATAATACGGCTATGAAACACTTACAACGATTACGTAAAATGGTTACCATGGCATATCACTTAGAATGGATAATTAAGGATCCGTTTGTCAGATTTAAAAGTTCTTTTGAAAACAAACGAAGAGAGTTTTTAACTGAGAATGAATTGAATTCGTTAGAACAATTTCATTCTTCTATAGAAAGACTGAACATGATTAAGGATCTGTTTCTTTTCAGCTGCTATACTGGGATTTCATATGTAGATATAAATAGTTTAACACCAGATAACATTATTTTCGGTATAGATGGGAATCATTGGATAAATACCAAAAGAAAAAAAACAAATTCTTTTTTGGCAATACCATTATTAAATCAGGCTAAAAATTTAATCAAAAAATATGAGGGACATCAAAGAACTATTATTTCAAATACGCTTTTTCCTTGTTTCTCAAATCAAAAAATTAATAGTTATTTAAAAGAAATTGCAGAGTTAAGTGGTATTAAAAAGAACTTGACCTTTCATATGGCACGGCATACATTTGCCACGACTGTAACCCTAAGCAATGGTGTGCCTATTGAAACTGTGTCTAAACTGCTAGGGCATACAAAAATTGCAACAACCCAAATTTATGCCCGGGTTATTAATAAAAAAGTGAGTGAGGATATGAATAAATTAAGTGAAAAATTAAAAGTTAAATAGACTTGGTTTGTTTACAAAACTATTTTAATTTTTTTCAATTCAATTAAAAAGTATGCATTTTCAAAATTAAAATTCTTAAAAATAGAGATTTTAAAACTTGCTTTTTATTGCTACTCCTTTTTATTATTGTTAATAACCCAAAAACACCATCACAATAAGAGATTTAGGTTCAATTAAGAATGGTTTTATTTGACACCATTAAAACCCGAAGAAAATGAAAAATTAATTTAGTTCATAAAATTTGATATGAATTGATTCAACATACTGTTTATCAAATATTTGTGAATAACTTATACAGATTTTTTTTCTTTCAATAGCCACATTTTATACTTTTATTACCATAATCCCATAAGGGAAGGCAAAAGCGCTTTTGTTCATTTTATTAACCTAAAAAACAATAAAAATGGACACTATTTTAATTCTTGAACGATTGAATCGTTTAGAAAAACTATTAATAGGCAGCAAGGAAGTCTTGACCTTTGATGAAGCCTGTGACTATACAGGTATATCCAGAAGCTATCTTTATAAACTAACCGCTTCCGGAAAAATTCCACATTCTAAACCCAACGGAAAAATGCTCTTTTTTGAGAAGAAGAGACTTGTGGAATGGTTACTGCAAAATAGTCGTAAATCTAAGAATGAGATTGACGCGGAAGCCATTGCATACACTTTTAGAAATAAAAGAAGGTAAAGAATTCCAATTTCAAAAAACATTTTTTTATTTCAATGGCAACACTTTTCGCCGATTTCTAGACCGTATGACATGGCTTCAACAAACAATGGGCTTTATCTCGTTAAAGACCCCAAAAAGAAAACAATTTATGATTATACCTACGAATATCTATGTTCAAAATATGACATTTTTTATAATGAAATATCACATGATTTTCAGATATCGTTGAAAGGGGACAAATCATGGCATTATCTCAATGTGAACTCTTTGATCATAGAGTTGGCCAAAGCAGGAGTTGATATTAGTTCCGCTAGGCTTGAGATCTTGATCAAGTCAGAGCTTATCAAAAAACATAACCCTATTAAAGCGTATTTTCAAGCCCTCCCTGAATGGGACGGGTTGGACCATATTGCTAAATTAGCTTTCTATGTGCCTACCTATGATGATGATGCTTTCTTATACCATTTAAGAAAATGGTTGGTTCGGGCCATACGATGCGCCTTTGAACCCAATTATTTCAATAAACAGGCCTTGATAATCAGCCATAAAGGCCAAAGTTCAGGGAAGTCGACTTGGTGCAGGTACTTATGCTCTCCTGAATTGAGCGAATATATGGCCGAGGATATCAGTAACGATAAGGATGCAAGAATTCAACTGTGCAGAAATTTTCTTTATAACCTGGATGAATTGGCAGTACTTTCCAAAAAAGATGTCAATGCTCTTAAAGCCTTTCTCCAAGACCTTTATCAACGAAAGATTGCCCTATGACAGAAAAAACACAACCCTGCCCAGAATATGTTCTTTTGTGGGATCTACCAATATGTCTTCCTTTCTTAATGATGAAACGGGTTCTGTGCGTTGGTTGTGCTTTGAGCTAAAAGATCAAATTGATTTTGCGTATTCAAAAGAGGTTGATATCAAAAAGGTATGGACGCAAGCATATCATTTAGCTTACAAAGACACTACGTTTAATCCAGAACTATCCATTCAGGATATTTGCGAAAACGAAGAACGGAATAAGAAATATACCAGTCTTACCACAGAACAAGAACTGGTTGCCAAGTATTATGAAAAATCAACCGACATCGAAGATTTTGTAACGGCATCCGATGTCATGGTCGCATTGTCCTGTTTAAACGTAAGATTGAACCAAGTAAATATTGGCAAAGCTTTTACGGGTTTTAACTTTCAGCGCGTGAAGCATACCAAGAGACAGGTTTATGGTTATTTGGCAAAATCAACTTTTAAAAGCAGTCCATGGGAAGTGGAATTACCTATAAACAGGTAAAACAACTTACCTAGTTACCTAAAGGGTTTAAATGTCTTATAGATACAGGGAATTTCTTAGGTAAGATTAATAAAAACTAGGTTACCTATTCCCTTCCCAACTTACCTGATTGGTAAGAAAGGCAAGGTGAATTTAGAACTAACCTAAGGCCTTAACCCTTATGAATAGGGGCTTAGGTAACTAGGTAGGTGAAAATAGAAAAAAGAAATTATTTAGCTGATGAAAAGAAAAAAAATAAATTGTGAAACAGCCCGAGATTTTTCAGTGGAAAAGGCACTTGAAAAATTAGGCCACTTTCCCAATCGAAGAACGGAAAAAGAAGCTTGGTTTCTGAGTCCCTTTAGGTCAGAAACCCAAGCCTCTTTGAAAGTCTCCAGAACCAAGAACAGATGGTACGACCATGGTGAGGGTGTTGGAGGGAACGTGATAGATTTGGTATGCAGAATTTTAAAATGCTCCATACAAGACACCTTAGTGTTTTTAAGTGACTCCATTCCAATTAACATAATGGAACAACGACATCAGTTGGATACAACGTCCATTAACATAATGACAGGTGCTCATATTGAAATCATTAAAGTTCACGATATCATACATCCTGCTTTAATTCAATATTTAAAACTTAGAGGGATTTCGTTAATGATTGCCAAGATCTATTGCAAAGAAGTTTGGTACAGATATAATGACACCCAGTATTTCGCCATTGGGTTAAGGAACGCTAAAAATGGTTGGGAGTTACGCAATAAGATTTTTAAAAACAGTAGCAGTCCCAAATCCTATACCTACATCCAAAACAACAGCAAGCAATTAATCATATTGGAAGGTATGTTCGATTTGTTAACGTTGGCCACTTTAAATGAAAAACTATTGAATACTTCTGATGTCCTTGTATTAAACTCCATAGCATTTATAAAAGCTATTGAAAGACATATACCCAAATATGAATCAGTCCACCTCTATTTGGATAATGATAAAGCTGGAGAGCGAGCTACAGAGTATTTGACAAAAAAATATAAGCATGTCATTGACCAAAGTAGCAGCTATAAAAACCATAACGATTTAAACGATTTGATCTGTCATGAACAAAGAAAACAAATACGATTATAAATTCTTAGATAACCAGAACCAAACGGTCAAGATTCCTACCGATGTAATAACTCATTCGGATAGTGTAGAATTGGATTTTAAAGAAACTTTATCTAAAACCAAGATGGTCTTGGGTAGGAATTCGAGATGTGTGTCTGTGGACACATTCTCGTTTGCTCCCGAAGGTCGCAAAGTAAAAAAAGTGTTTAAGGGGAAGGTAGATCTCGTTAAGTTTGGATCTTCCATCTATGAAAAGAAACTTCTGAACGTTAAGGCTAAACGAAGCGGATTGACCTTAAGCGAATATATAAGACGTAGCCTATTTGATATGGAAATCACGGAACGTTTTAGTGAAGAGCATATGGAGCTTTATAAAATGCTCATCAAATACCATAACAATTTTAAGTCCATTGGCAACATGTTCAAAAAACGAAACCCCAAGCTCATGCAAACAGTCTATGATTTAGCGGACGAGATCAAAGCACATCTTAAAAAGTTTCAACAATGATCGGTAAAGGGAAAAGCATATCACACACCATGGCTTCGATGTACTACGGATGGAACCAGGAAAAGGATGCAGAAATTGTATTCAAGGAATTTCCGCATGGAGATTCACCTGCAGAAATCACCAAAGAGTTTAAAATGCTCCAGGACCAAAATTACCATTGCACAAAAAACACCCTGTCCTTTGTTATCAGCCCAACCATAGAAGATGGCAGGCGATTGGAAAAGAAAGAGCTCCAAGCCATCACCAAACGTTTTATGCATGAAATGAAATTGGGAGAACGGCAGACCATTGCATTTGTACACCAGGACAAAGAGCATAAACATATCCATTTATATGTCAACCGCATTGATTTTAAAGGGGTGGCTTATAACGACAGTTTTATAGGTAAACGCAGTCAATTGGCAGCAGAAAAAGTAGCTGAACATATGGGACTTACCACCGTCAAGCAGATTCAATTTGAAAAGGAATTCAACCTAAGGGAAATACGAACAGAAATCAAGCGCAGACATGATCTGACCATGAAACAGTTCCAACCCAAATCCTTTGATGCGTATGTAAAAGCGATGGAAGCCAATGGGGTTAAGGTCATTCCAACAATCAATAAACAAAACAAATTACAGGGCTTTCGATTTGAGTTTGATGGCCATAATCTTAAAGGGAGTGAGGTGCATCGCAATATGTCCATGGGCAATATAGGAAAAGAGATGTCTGGGATTCAGGGAAAAAGTATTTTAAAAGACAACAATGTAAGTATCAAACTAGCTGGTAAAGTGGTTGACTTGACACCTAACTTAGCTTTAAAGATTACCAGGTTCATTATTAAAAAAGCCATCAATAAAGGGATGGACATAGGATATTAAATTAAACATAACAATCATGACAAAACTGGAAGAACTAACAGCCTTAATGGTTAATGAAATCAATGATTTTAATAATGGTGTCGAAAACCTAGAGAAAATCAATGACCAATTAAAAGATACCAAAATTAAGATGGATGTATCGGAATATAGAACCATCATTGAAAAACATCAAAAACAAATGACCATACATAAAAACATGATAGAAGGTTTTGAAAGGCGATTTAATGATAATATAGATCAAGCTAAAATTTATCCTACTTGGGCGGTAGTTGTGTTTATAGTTTGTATTGTAGTTACTGTAGTGTTAGTTTTAAATATGCTGAGGAAACTCGTATAAAATAGGGGTAATTATTAAAGAAATTTCTTTGGTTCGATTTACTTGTTCAGTGCTGTCTTGTCTTTAAAAAAATTCATTAAGGATTATTTCGATTATAATAATATTACTTATGCAACAATTTTGTTCAGATAAATAAAAATAAGTAAATCAAATAGCCTCTAATACATTTCAATTTATTTAATTTTAATGGTTTTCGAATCTTTTTTAGCTATAAAGCATGACTTTTGGCTATTATTATAACTATAAGTTATGATTATAGAGTTATACAGAATAGTGCATTTTAGTGCACTATTCTGATATTCTAAACCATATTTAACTACAAAAACACTAATTAGTGCATTAAAACGCACTTTTAGTATAATTTATTAAAAAAATGTTTATATTTACACAAAAAAGAGCCATATAATGCACTTTGAGAATTTAATAATAAGTATAAAAAATCGAAGAGAGATGTTACAAGTTACCCAGGAAATGTTGGCAGACCTTTCTGGAGTAGGCTTACGTACGCTCAAGCAGTTTGAAAGTGGTAAAGGAAACCCAACGGTAGAAACTATTACTAAATTAGCAGATGCGCTAGGGATGGAGCTAACATTTCAAATAAAGAAAACTGAAGCTGAAAAATGAGACAAGCAGATGTTTTGTATAAAAATGAATCAGCTGGATTGTTAACGCAGCTGGATAATGGAAGTTTTGTTTTTCGTTATCATGACCTCTGGTTTGAGAAAGCTGGTAAACCAGCTATTAGTTTAACCTTGCCAAAAAGTCAACAAGAATATCAATCGGAACATTTGTTTCCTTTTTTTTATAATATGTTACCCGAAGGTTCTAATAAACAAACAGTTTGCTTTGAATTAAGAATAGATCCTAAAGATTATTTTGGGTTATTGCTTTCAACAGCTAGGTATGATACCATTGGTGCAATCAAAATCAAGAAATTAGAAAACAAATGAGTTTACCTGAAATAAAATTTTGCCCAGGAACGCTTAAAGAAGGCTATAATAGCTATAGTAATTTAGCCTTAAAACGAGTGTTTAGTGGAAGAAAAGTTAATCATATACTAACTTATGAATCTCCTGCAAGTAATATTGAGGCAAAGGAGTTGTTTACTGAAAACAGAAAACGCATGTCAATTTCCGGAGTACAGGAGAAATTCTCTGTTTTGTTAGAGAAGAATAAAATTAGATTAATAAAGGAAGGAGAACATGGGGAGTATATTTTAAAACCAATACCTAATGTAGGGAAGAATACAGACCAAATGCCAGCTAATGAGCACTTGACTATGCAAATAGCACGGCAGGTTTTTGGAATTGAAACGGCCGAAAATGCCTTGATGTTTTTTAAAAATGGAGACCCTGCATATATAACAAAACGTTTTGATGTAAAAGAGAATGGTGATAAACGGGCTCAAGAAGATTTTGCTACATTAGCAGGTAGAGCACCTCAAACACATGGAGAAGATTTTAAATATTTAGGTAGTTATCTAGAACTTTTTGAGTTGTTAAAAAAGTATTCTCCTGCATATCAAATAGAATCCATAAAATTATTTAGGTTGGTACTTTTTAATTATTTGATATCTAATGGAGATGCACATTTTAAAAACTTCTCTTTAATAGAAACCCCGTTAGGAGATTTTAGGTTAAGTCCAGCATATGATTTATTAAATAGTAGAATTCATATAGAAGATAAGGATTTTGCATTGGATGATGGACTACTCCCACCAAGAGAAACCAAAGGAAAAATAAAAGAGCAATTTTTTATTTTAGGAGAATTAGCCGGCATTCCTGAAAATCAGATAAAGAAAACAATTAAAAATATTACAACTCATGAAGATAAGGTGTTGTCTCTTATCAATGCCTCATACCTTAATGAAAAAACAAAACGGAATTATATCCAAGCTTATCAAACTAGATTAAAAAAGTTATTAAGAGATTAACTTTGTATGAGAATTACATTTTTTGTATCATTTTTACATCTCAAACCTTTTAACCCCTTGTGAAAAAAGGGAAGTTACATATTGCATAGGCTAATATATTAATTAACGATTATCAAACTTTTATTTCTTTCAAAAGAATTATCATAAATTTTATTGACCACTTTTGATAACGGTAAATAATCTTAATTTAATTATAAGACCCTGTTATTCAAATAAATATAAATAATATGTTTTACTTATTTTTCTTGCTATGTATAAATTATAATACATAATTTGAAAAAAAATAATACATTTAGAAAAAAGTTAAATATGGGCTTTAAACTAAAAATAGTTCTATTTTTTTCGCTTTTTATTTCTTGTTTTGTTTTTGCACAACAAACAAAAATAGATAGCCTAGAGCAATTGCTTAAAACTGCTTCTAAAACAGAACAAGCAAGCATTTATATTGAATTATCTAAACTCGTTCAAGATAAAAGTAACCCCAATGAAAATCCTGCAGTGACCTATTTGGAAGAAGCAAAAAAGCGTATAGATATTGAAAAAGATAAAACACCTTAATCGGTTAACAAATCGGTCAACAGTTGTAAGAATAGGTACTAAATATGTTGAAAACATAAGGGATTCGAGATTGGTTCGAATCCTGTCGCGATCACATCAAGCCTTAACTTACAGTTAGGGCTTTTTTGTTGGTTAATTTTAATTAATTAAATGATAATCTCTCGCTTTCATTTGCAATAAAACAGAGCTATGACAAATTTAGGAGTTCAAAACTCGAAATTATAGTTGAAAGAATTTTTAAAAGTTCTATAGCTATTTACATCTCTAAATTTTATTTCATTTTCTCATCACTTTATTAAAACTTAAATGTGATGTTAATGGTTATAATTACTACTTCTTGAATGTGTTTTTAAACGTAACAAATGTTACACAATAAACTGATTATGTATTAGCTAAAAGTGACAAATGTCATGTAAAAAATTTGATTTCAGATTTAATTTTATTCAGAATTATAATCAATAATTTTTTGAATTTAAAATTAAAATGTCATGAAAAAAACAAAACTAATTTTTCTAATTTTTTTTATATCACTAGCTGCATTTTATAACGGTTTTTCAAATGAAGCTAATACCAATAATCAACCAAATTTCGATCCGCCCAATGAGTTTGAAACCTTATTAAGCTATTTAGAAAGTCAATTAAGTTTTATTGCAGAGGATGCTTTTCCTATTATTCCTGCTGATGATGTTAAGCAAAATCTTAAAAACCCCAAATACCATGTTATAGATATTAGAAGTGAATCATGGTTTGAATATGGCCATATTAAAGGCGCAAAAAATTTAAATGCCGAAGACTTACTAACTTATTTTGAAAGTACCATTAATCCAGCAGATTTCGAGAAAATTGTTTTAATATGCTATTCAGGTCAATCTGCTTCTTATTTTGCTGGCCTGTTAAGAATTGCTGGCTATAATAATGTTTATAGTTTGAAATGGGGAATGAGTTCTTGGAGGCAAGACTTTGCAGAAAATGCTTGGCTCAAGAATATTAATAATGATTATGCTTCAAAACTGGAAACTACTGAAAATAGTAAACCAGACAATGGAAATCAACCTGAACTTAATACAGGACAAAGTGACGCCAAAGAAATTTTAAAAGCCAGATTAACAGAGCTGTTTAAAATACCTTATAAAGACTTGATTGTCACTCCCGGTGATGTTTTTGAAAATATTAACAACTATTTTGTGGTAAACTATACCTCTAAAGACCATTACAATTTAGGTCATATAACAGGCGCATTAAACTATCAACCAAAAAACTCGCTTACATCTGCAACAGACTTATTGACCTTACCTGTAGATAAACCAATTGCAGTCTATGACGAAACTGGTTTAAAAGCGGCTTACGTGGTTGCGTACTTAAATGTTTTAGGCTATAAAACTGGAAATTTGGCGTATGGAGCCAATGGTTTTATGAATGACCATTTGAAAAGCCAAAATATGAATGCCTTTACTAAAAAAGAAATCAATATGTATCCTGTCATTGAATAAGAACTAACATTAAAATCACTCAATTAAATATTTATATCATGAAAAAAATATCATTTATAATCATTGCATTATTATTAATTCCCAGTTTGTTATTAACCTCTTGCGATAGAGGAGACGACCCTGCAGACAACAATGTAATATCAACACCAAAATTTACATTATTAAAGGATTATATGGTTCAAAATAATTTAGATATTAACCAAATACTTACCAATACAGATGGTAAATCGTTTGTGGTGGCTGCACCCGCAACAGCCGATTTAGTTGATAATTTCCTTAGCGCATATGATATTATGGATATTAGAAGCAGTGCAGATTTTTTAACGGCTCATGTTAATGGTGCAAGTAATGTTGCCTTTGCTAATATTTTAACTGAGGCTGCAAATACTACTAAACCCATTCTGGTTATTTGCTACACAGGCCAAACGGCTTGTTATGCAACAGCTTTATTGCGCATGTATGGTTACCCAAATACTCAAGCCTTAAAATGGGGAATGTCTGGTTGGAATTCTAATACTGCTGGCTCTTGGAACAGTGGCATTGGTAATATAGCTGAAAACAGTTCTAACTGGTCTAATTCTGGAGCACCAGCAAATATTGTGTTCCCAAGTCCTGAAATATCAAGCGTTTTATCAGATGGACAAGCCATTCTTAAAGAACGGGTAGAAGCTGTTGTGGCTCTTGGTTTTCAAGGCGTTTCAGGTTCGGATGTATTAAACAACCCAGGAAATTATTTTGTAAATAATTTTTTTAATGAAACAGATTATTTAGGGTTTGGACATATTTCAAATGCCTATAGAATCAATCCTTTAAAACTATCTGATAATACTTATTTAGGTCTTAATTCTGCCTCAAATGCTCAAGTGGTTACCTATTGTTACACAGGGCAAACCTCGGCAGTTATTACTGCTTGTTTAAGAGTTTTGGGATATGACGCTTACAGTTTGAAATTTGGAATGAATGGACTTTACAATTCAAATCCTTCCTGGACTTCAAACAAATGGACGGCATCTGTTTCAAAAGATTACCCAGTATTCTCTAATTAATAGACTTTAAAAATTCAGATAATGAATAATAAAATATATAGTTTAATAATCCTTGTTTTTATATTTCATATCAATAAGGCATTAGCTCAAGGCTGTGAAGGGGGAGATTTAACTGCTTCTGATTCTACAACGACTATTAACGCCAAAATTTTTGGATATATTCAACCACAGTATGATTATAATTTTACGGATGGCAATGAAAATACCTTTAAATTTAAAAGAGCAAGAATAGGTGTTATGGGTAAAATGTATGACGATTTTTCGTATTATTTTATGTTGGAAACCAGTCCGTTTATTGGTAGTTCTGGCGATGCTTATTTAATGGATGCCTTTATTACGTACGATAAGTATAATTGGTATAGAGTCTCTGTTGGATCTTTTAAACAACCATTTAGTTTAGATGTTTCAACACCTTGTAATGCTTTAGTAACCATTGATAGATCTATAGTGGCAGATCAATTGGTGGCTCCTCAAAGAGATTTTGGTTTGATGCTTTTAGGTGGAAACAATTACACCAAGTTTAATTATGCTATAGCGTTGATGAACGGGAGAGGCTTAAGAGTTAAAGATGACAATACTAAAAAGGACATTATAGGTAGACTTACTTATAAATTGACCAATTTCTTAACCATTGGCGGTAGTTTTAGATATGGTTACCCAATTCCTAATAATAATGATGATACAAGAACATCTGTTGGTGGTGAATTTGCTCTGGATTTTGATAAACTAAAAATTCAAGGAGAATATATTTATGATGAAGGCGCTTACTTTAGTGGAGCTTCTGGCGGATGCGGATCAACGCCTGTTGCTTTAGGCGAAAGAAGAGATGGTGCTTATCTTATGGCATATTATGATGTTAATGACAAATTCCAACCTGTATTTAAATATGAATACTTTGACGCAAATCTTGATGTTAAAGACAATACATCCTATGTTTATCAAGAAAGAATGACGCTTGGCGCTAATTATTTCTTTAACGATAAAGTCAGATTGCAAATAAACTATCAAGCCAATATTCAAACGGTTATTAATGTTGATGATGATGCGCTGTTAGCTCAAATACAAGTTAGATTTTAGAATAATATAATACCATCAATTTTAATAAGACTCTCAGGTTTTTTTGAGAGTCTTATTTTTTTATTCATTAATTTTGTATAAAACCCTCTTATGGTAGACAAAGTGAATCATCAAGACATCCTATTAAAAGACCTTATAACCAAGCAATATTCAGCACTATTTGAAGAAGAATTGATAGATGAAATTGTTAGAGTTGGGTATTTTAATAAAATTAATAAAGGTAATCTCTTAATAGATATTGGAGATTATTTAACTCATATCCCTTTAATATTAAGTGGTACCGTTAAAATAATGAGAGAAGAAAAAGGAGGCGATGAAATTGCATTGTATTATTTGCAATCTGGCGAAACTTGTGCCATCTCGTTTGCTAATTGTATAAATAGAAAGGAAAGCATTTTTAGAGGTATAGTTGAGTCCGATTTAGAAGGCGTCTTCATCCCTATTGAATTTATTGATGATTGGTTGGTAACGTATAAAAGTTGGCGGCATTATATTATAGATAGCTATCATTTTAGATTATTAGAAATGGTAGAATCCATTGATTCTTTGGCTTTTATGAAAATGCAAAACCGTGTTTGGAAATATTTAACCAATAGAGTTAAAGTAGCCAATAATATGGATTTAGAGATTACACATCAAGATATAGCGATAGATTTAAACTCTACACGAGTCGTTATCACCAGAATCATTAAAAAATTGCATGATGAAGGCAAAATTTTTTCTACCAGAAATAGAGTTAAAGTATTGCAACTATTGGAATAGTTTTTATTGAACTGATAAAAATCATATACTTCTATTAATACATTTCGTTATATTTGCTTAGACATAACGATAATAAAATGATTAGTATTGAAGATGCCATACAAACGGTTATAGAAAACTGCGGTCATAATTCAAAATCAATTAATGTCCCCATTTTAAAAGCAGGAAATTCAACCCTTTTTAGTGATGTATGTTCACCCATAAATATGCCACCTTTCAGGCAATCGGCTATGGATGGTTACGCATTAAATTTACATGATGATTTCACATATTCACTCATTGGAGAAGTCAAAGCAGGTGATATTCATAACATTGAATTAAATAAAGGAGAAGCCATCAGAATTTTTACAGGTGCAGCCGTTCCAGATTCTGCAAATGCTGTTATCATGCAAGAAAAAGTTACAGTTTCTAAAAACGCTATTCTTATAGAGGCAACACTTTCTATAAATCATAATATTCGCAGTATTGGAGAGCAGGTTAAGCAAGGAGAAATAGCTTTGAAAAAAGGCACCAAATTAACACCAGCTGCCATTGGCTATTTAAGTTCTTTAGGAATAAGCGAAGTTTCAGTATATAAAAAACCTTCCATTGCCCT
>PFKE01000049.1 GCA_002784145.1 Flavobacteriaceae bacterium CG_4_10_14_3_um_filter_33_47
CCAGGCGGTCCCTCTATCTAATATGCTAACGTTTAATTTTCCTTGTTTAAGATACTCTCTATTGACATCGGTAATTTCGAGTTCTCCTCGATGGCTAGGCAGGATATTTTTGGCTATTTCTACCACAGAATTGTCATAAAAATAGATACCTGGGACCGCAAAATTAGATTTTGGATGTTCGGGTTTTTCTTCAATAGAAATGGCTTGCCCTTCAGGATTAAATTCTACCACACCATAGCGTTCTGGGTCGTGAACTCGATAGGCATAAATAATGCCTCCATCGGGATTATTATTAGCTTGTAATAGCTTTGCTAAACCTGTGCCATAAAATATATTATCTCCTAAAATTAACGCCACCTTATCAGCTCCAATAAAATCCGCCCCAATGATAAAGGCTTCTGCCAATCCATTTGGGTGTTCCTGTATTGCATACTCAAACCGACAGCCATACTTTTTGCCATCGCCCAACAAGGCTTGAAATAAGGGTAAATCCTTTGGCGTGGAAATGATTAAAACTTCATGGATGCCTGCATACATTAATGTAGAAAGCGGATAATAAATCATAGGTTTATCATAAATAGGCATGAGTTGCTTACTTACTGATAAGGTTAACGGGTGTAGTCGAGTTCCAGATCCACCAGCGAGTATGATGCCTTTCATTTTTTAATGGTTATATGGTTACAAAGTTATGGGGTTATAAAGTTCTCATTTTAAACTTTTTATAAGGTTTGAAATCATGTTCCTAATAAAATAAATACGTTTGTTAATCTCTTCAATATCATTTATATAATCCAGCCTTTGAGAGATTTCTAATTGTGTTTCAACTTCTGAAAGTGATCCCAAAGCTATGTATAAAAATCTTATAAACTCATTTTCACCTTTCCTTCCAGCGCCTTCAGCTATATTTGAAGGAATTGAAACTGCTGCTCTTCGCAGTTGAGAAGAAAGACCATAAACCTCATTCTTGGGGAAATCTTTAGAAACCTTGTAAATCTTAATAACAAGATCCATAGACTCCTGCCAAACCTTTAAATCTTTATGTGAATGTATTTTTTCCACTTAACCAAACGGCCTTATAACTTTATAACCTTTTAACCTATTAACTTAATCATACTGTTTTTGGTAATATTTTTGATATTCCCCAGAAGTTACATGACGCAACCATTCCTCATTATCTAAATACCAGTCAATGGTTTTATTCAGGCCTTCTTCAAACGTTACTGATGGTTTCCAACCTAATTCTCTGTTTATTTTTGAGGCATCAATAGCGTATCTTAAATCATGTCCTGGTCGGTCTTTAACATAAGTTATCAGCTTTTCTGAAGCCCCTTTTTTCCGACCTAATTTCTCATCCATTTGTTTGCAGAGCAACTTTACCAAATCAATGTTTTTCCATTCATTAAAGCCTCCTATGTTGTAGGTCTCTCCAAGCTTTCCTTGATGGAAAACCAAATCGATGGCAACCGCATGGTCTTTTACATACAGCCAATCTCTGGTATAATTCCCATCTCCATAAACAGGTAAAGGCTTATTATTGATGATGTTATTTATAAATAATGGGATTAGTTTTTCTGGAAACTGATTCTGACCATAATTATTGGAACAATTGGTGATCACATAAGGCATGCCATACGTTTCTCCATAGGCCCTTACAAAATGATCGGAGCTTGCTTTTGAAGCTGAATATGGCGAATTCGGATCGTATGATGTTGTTTCTGTAAATAATCCTGTTTGTCCTAAAGTACCATAGACCTCATCAGTACTAATATGATAAAACAACTTATTACTGAAATTGTCTTTCCATGTGTTTTTAAAGGCATTTAAAAGAATCATAGTGCCTATAACATTAGTTTTAACAAAAGCTAAAGGATCTGTAATTGAACGATCTACATGTGACTCTGCTGCTAAATGAATAACCTTTTCAAAAGTATGCTTTGCAAATAATTGATTTATAAAAACCTCGTCTGTTATATCGCCTTTAATAAATGAATAATTAGGTTGACTTTCTATATCTTTTAAGTTTTCTAAATTACCTGCATAGGTAAGCGCATCCAAATTAAAAATATGGTAATTTGGATATTGTCCTACAAACAGTCTCACCACATGAGACCCTATAAAACCTGCACCACCAGTAACTAATATATTCATAGATATTTTATTCTTTGCTTTGCTCTTTTAAATAGTTTCCAAGACCTAAAAATAAAAATACCAATAACGTTAGTGTAACGCAAACGATTGGCAAAACAAATTTCATCTTATCTGTCCATTCTCTAATGTCATATCCTGAATCTGGAAAACCTGCCAACACATTAATGATGCTTTTTTGTTCAACTTTATCCTTGTTTACTTGCCTTCTTTGGGCCTCTAACTCCAGACGCTTTTCAATAATTTTAGATTCATCTACAATTAAATTACTGGATTCAGCATCACCCATGTATAAATTGGTTCCGGCTCCGGCAATGGGTTCCTTGTTGGATTCATTAATCCTGATTTTTAAATACTCATTCACTAAGGAATCTGTTTTTTGTACTTGCTTCAAAAGGGCTTCATCCTTTCTGTCCAAATTTATCTTATTGACCTCAACCAACTCATTCAGGTATGGGTTATCAGAAATCTGCTGAACAAAGGCTTTTTCTATTTTTTTATAAACGGTTCTGTCTGTAGCTGCCACACCTATTCTATGAATATTAAAGTTATAAGACGTTAATGATTTTTTATACATCTCATAGGTCATATTTAATCTTGAAAGAGAATCCAATCTCAGATAAAAACCAGAATACATCTCGGCCATTTTATTTTCGTCAAGATCGGGTTCTATATAAAACCCTTTCAATTTAGCTGCTTCTGAAACAGAAATATTCAGCCGTTTAGCCAATTCTAAACTATCTTTGTCTACATTTGCGAGTTGATGAAATTGTTTTAAGTTTTCATAAACCTGTCTGGCCGAATTAAAATTGGTTTCAATAAACATATTGGCCCCATATAGTTTGTCAGAATTTTTATCTATAATAAATCCAACAACAACCCCTATGATAATAGCCCCTGCATACCAAATCATTCGTTTGTAAAAATGAATCAATAACATTAACAGGACTTTAAAAATCCCTATAAAAATACTGGCTATAAATTTAAAAAATCGATCAAAAGCGTTTCCTATCAGTTTGAAT
>PFKE01000050.1 GCA_002784145.1 Flavobacteriaceae bacterium CG_4_10_14_3_um_filter_33_47
TTCATAGCCATACTGTGAACATGCTCAACGCCTTTTATGTTTGAAATAATTTTTTCTAAAGGCTTTACAACTCTGTTCTCTACCTCTGTTGGGTTGGCACCAGGATAACCAACCAAAACGTCGGCCATGGGCACATTGATTTGCGGTTCTTCTTCTCTTGGAATAAGAAATGAACTATACACACCAATAATCATCAAACCAATCATTAATAGAATGGTAAGCTTAGAGTTGATAAAAAAATGGGCTATTTTGCCTGAAATTCCTTCTTGCATCTTAATTTATTTTTTTGGGCGTTTTAACAGGCTTTCACCAGTCGCTTTTTTTGTGTTCCTCACAAAAAAGAGCTCCAACAATGGCTCAATCCTTAACGCAGTTTTGTTATTGAATAGTTACGTTTACGCCATTGTATAATTTTCCGTCTGCTGAAACAATATAGCTTTCATCTGAATTTAGTCCTGATAAAACCTCAATTTGATTTCCAAAAGTTCTACCCAAACGTAACCAACGTAATAAAGCCGTATTGCCATCACTTATGGTATACACGCCAGAAAGTTGCCCCTTAGTTACTAAAGCTTCTACAGGAATTAAGACCATATTGGCTGATGTTTGAGTTTCTAGCGGAAATTGAACGGTTACAAACATGCCCGATAAAATAGCAGTTTCAGGATTATTCAAGGCTATTTTAACCAGGTATTGTCCACCTGTGTTTTTTGCAGAACTACTTACTTCGCTAACGTTTCCTTTTACGGTTTTGTTTATGGATTTAACTAAAACATTAACGGATATTCCAGAGGTTATTTTTGAAATCTCACTTTCTGGAACCATTGCCATCACTTCAAAATGTTCTGGAGACTCTAGGGAGATTAAAGGCATGCCTGGATTTGCCATATCTCCATTTTTAATAAATTTTCCGGTAACTACGCCATCAAAAGGGGCACGAATATTAGCATAAGCAAATTGAGCATCTACCTCGTTTTTCATTTGTTTAGCACCTTCCAATCTGGCTTGTGCCATGTTGTAATGTGCGGTCATATCATCCAGTTCTTTTTGTGAGGCACTATGGTCTGCAAATAAATTTTTATAGCGATTATAATCTTTTTCCGCATTGGTAAAAGCTGCAGTAGCTTCTGTAATTCCTGCATTAACTTGAGATAGTTTGGCTTGTAAATCTGAGTTGTTAATGGCCAAAAGCAATTGCCCTTTTTGTACCTTATCTCCAACATTTACAGGTGTATTGGTAACAAAACCCATCATGCGAGTACTTAAATTGGCACTTTTAACGGCCTGTATAGTACCACTTGCCGTTAGGAAGGAATGGTTAGTGTTTTCATTACCCTCATTTATCTTTACAGCAATAGGGGTTTGATCTGCAATAGGCTTTTTAGTATCGTTTCCACAACTTACTGTCATGATTGAAAGTACTAATAAGATTAGCATATAGTTAGTTTTCATGGGTTTTATTATTTAGTTAAAAATTTTAAATAGGCTTGAGCATAGTTATACTCAAAAATGGTTTGATAATATTCTAATTGTTTTTGGGCAAATTGTGTTTCTGTTGTGAGTAAATCTGAGGTTTTTTCTAAGCCTTGTTCAAAACGATTGGTTCTAATTCGTAAGGATTCATGAGATTGTTCCATGGCGAGTTTAGAAAGTTTTAATTTGTTTTCGGCATCCATAAACAGGCGTTTCGCTTTGTTTAATTCAAGCTGGCTTTGTGAAACATATTGTTCATATTGAAGCTTTGATTTTTCAAATTCTGCTTTGCTTTTTTGGGCTTTTCCAAAGCGTTTGGTGCCATCTAAAAGCGTCCAGCTTAATTGTGCCCCAACAACATAGCCACTAGCATCGCCTTGAAATGCTTGATCGTCGTATAATTCATAACTTCCAAAGGCATTCAATGTGGGTAAAAACGTCATGTTATCTGCCTTATGCAAAGTCTCATAGGCATTGGAAGCTAATTGCATGGCTTTAATGTCTGATCGTTCTGTTGAAATTTGTGATGCCACCACTAAATCTGTTGCGTTTATGGTTAAACTATCCGTTGGTTTTAAAATAGCATTTTCGTAATCATTCATAAGAAATGATAGATAGTTCGAAGCATTTTCAACATTACTTTTTGCCGTTTGAAGCTGATTTTTTACTTCGGTAACTCTAACCTCTACTGCCAAAACATCAGCTTGTTGTAAATAACCTTGTTTAAAACTGTTATCGGCTAAAGCTTTGTTTGATTCTGCCGCTAAAAGCGCTTTTTCAATCACATCAAGCGCTTTGTAGGCCAGTTGAAGTTGCATGTAGGCCTTATCTACTTCAAAAACCAAATAATCGGTGGTTCTTTTAGTTTGCAAAGACATGGCTTCCATGTTGTTTTTGGCGGCTTTACGCTGATAAAATCCGTCCATGTTGATGAGCGGTTGCTTGACTTCAATTCGAGTTGCAAAATTTTGGGTTTGTTCAGGATTGTTTAGCGAGGAAGGATTAAAATCATTGACTGTTAATATTTCCTGATTTAACTTAGAACCAAAAGCCATAATCGGATTTGTAATGGCCATACCGGTATGGGAAACGGCTATATTGGGTAAAAAAATGGCATTGGTTTGTCTGTAATCTGCACGTGCTAGATTAAAGTCTTCTTTCGAAATTTTAATAGATTGGTTGTTATTGGAAACGCTTTCTAAAACAGTTGCTTTCGAAATTTGAATAACTTCTTGAGCCTTGGTAATAGAAATAAAGCTTAAAAAACTAAGCGTTAATATGCCTATGTTGTTTTTCATAAATTGTTTTTTTAATGAGACAAATGTATAGGTGTTTTTAAAGTTATTTGGTAACCTATGTTACTTAGTATTATGGAAATAACTTTTGGAAGGATATCTCACAATGTAATCATTATAGTTTAAAAAAAAAATGACTTTTGTCACGGTTTTTAAAGCCATACTTTTTTAATATTTCATTTGTTTTACTAAACAAAAAAGCAATCTTTAATAACTAAAGACTGCTTTTTTTAAAAAACCAAACAACAAAAAATCAACCAATCACGGGTCAACTTTATTTTCTAGTGCCGCCATGTCCACCGGCAACTATAACCATAACTTTAATACTTAAAACGAAAAATTTAAAGAGTTGTATGATAGGATTCATCATTTTAAATCTTTGTATGGGCGATATTCTTCTCATAATATTATTTTTTAATTTTGAAATGAACTTTTAAAGGTGAATGAATTCCTACTCAGGAATCAACCTTTATTAGTTTGATCCCTTACTCAGGAATCAACCACCAAAGTGGTTTCATTTTGGCTTTATAAATAAAAGCATAATGTAATGCTAGTTTTAACCAATGTCCTGCTAACCCTATAGAACCAAAGGTTTTTCCTAAATGCCTTCCTTGTGTTTCTGAATATTTTTTATAATCAGGAATTATAGGAAACGTTGTAATGCTAATACCACTTCCATCTAATAAACCATAACCGGCAGACGCAATACAAGCAGCTCCCATATTACCCATAGAACCTTTATGGCGTAAAGACTCTTTGCCACTTTTTATAGAATCGATAATATTATCAGCCACTAATTTGGCTGTAATGCC
>PFKE01000082.1 GCA_002784145.1 Flavobacteriaceae bacterium CG_4_10_14_3_um_filter_33_47
CGTTGTGCATTATGAATTAAAAGAAAAAAGTTGTTCATCTTACTGAAAATCAGTAAATTGATTTAACTACAAATCATTAATAATGAACAACTTAAATGCAAATTACGAAAGAATATTGGAAGTTTTAAGAAAAATATCAAAAGAACAGCTTTTAGCCTATCAAAGACGTCAACCAAAGTTTAGCGATTTAGAACTTATCAGTTTGAGTCTGACCGCAGAATTTATGGGGATAGATAGCGAAAACGATTTGTTTAGAAAGCTTCCAATAAACATATCAGAAAAAATTGAGCGTAGTGTTTATAATAGAAGAAGACGAAAATTAGCTAATGCTCTTAATACTATTCGGTTAAAGTTAGCCTCAACTTTTAATGAGTTTGAAAATTATTTTATTGTAGATAGTATGCCTTTAGAAGTTTGTAAATTATCAAGAAGTTCACGTTCAAAAATCTGCAAAGAAGATGCTTATGTGTTTCCAGACAAAGGTTTTTGTGCAGCACAAAACTCTAACTATTACGGTTATAAATTACATGCGGTTTGCTCTGTAAATGGTGTTTTTCAAAGTATAGATTTAAGTCCTGCCTCTATACACGACATCAATTATCTAAAAGATATTAAGATGCAAATAAGTGATTGCACATTAATTGGAGATAGAGGTTATTTGTCTGCCGAAATCCAACTTAACCTATTTGAAACCTGTAATATAAAGCTAAATACACCAATGAGGAACAATCAAAAGGATTACAAAAAACAACCTTATGTGTTTAGAAAAAAGAGAAAAAGAATAGAAACATTATTCTCTCAATTATGCGACCAATTTATGATAAGACGTAACTACGCAAAGACTTTTGATGGTTTTAAAACAAGAATACTATCTAAAATAACTGCTTTGACAACGATTCAGTATATCAATAAATTTATCTTTGAAAGAAACATCAACAATATTAAAATTAGCATTATTTAAAATGCACAACGGGTTTCCATTAACTTTAATAGTTTTTAATTTAATTAATTAAAAATGAACCTTTTTTGTTTTTGGTCGTCTTTAAGATGTATGGCTAACCAATTTAAATGAATAAACCGGAATATAAATCTGATAGTTTTTTAGTCTTAGAGGTTCAATCTGGAAATACGAAATCACTCGTTTTATTGATTAAGCGTTGGCATAAAGAATTATGCGAAAAAGCCTATTGGATTGTAAAGGATTCAGATTTAGCTAAAGATATTGCCCAAGATTGTTGGAGTACCGTTATCCAAAAGATTTATGAACTAAAGGATCCTGAAAGTTTTGGAAGTTGGATTTCAAGAATAGTTTATAGAAAAGCGTTGGACAATATTAAAAAGAGTAAGAGAACCATTGAAATGTTAGAGCAGTTTAGGTATCAACAGGAGACCATGTTCCAGGAAAATGATTTCGATACCTCAAGAGAAAAGATGCTTTTAAAAGGTATTAAATTATTGCCATCAGGACAGCAAACGGTAATTCGTCTTTTTTATTTGGACAATTATTCTTTAAAAGAGATAGGTGAATTACTTAATATATCTATAGGGACAGCGAAATCAAGATTATTTAAAGCACGAGAAACATTAAAACAAACATTAAAACAAAAAACTTATGAAAAATAATATGGAAGACATTGACAAATTAATTAAAGAGACCTTATCCCAAGAAGAAGCAAAGTTTTATGATGAACTAGAAGAGCAAAACGTGTTTGAAATGGTTATTGGATTATTTAAAGGAAAGAACAAATGGATGATGTTTTTAATGAACTTTATGACCTTAATTTTTTTCGGATTATTCTTGTATTGTTCTATTAAATTTTTTGATACTAAAGTAACACAAGAAATGTTAAAATGGGGCTTTGGAAGTATTTTGTTTTTAATAGGTATTAGTATGCTGAAACTTTTTGCTTGGTTGCAAATGGATAAAAATGCACTTTTAAGGGAATTAAAACGATTAGAACTTCAAATGCTTTCCATTACAGGAAGAATATCAGAATAAACATTTTAGGAAGAGGTTTATATTTAGTAACTTGCAAACCTATCTGGGGATGATTTCTCTCCCACGCTGCTTTTTCGTCCTGATTCCGATAGCTATCGGTACTTATCGGGATTTCGAAAGAATAAAGGTACAGTAGGAATGGTTATTTTATCAATTTAAATTTTATTAAAATGGCTATTTTAGACCAATTAACTTCGCAACAAGCGATAGATTTAGAAAACAAATACGGCGCTCATAATTATCACCCATTGCCCGTAGTTCTCACTAGAGGTGAAGGCGTGTACGTATGGGACATTGATGGAAAACAATATTATGATTTTTTATCGGCGTACTCGGCTGTAAACCAAGGGCATTGTCACCCAAAGATTGTCAATGCTATGGTACAGCAAGCACAAACTTTAACCTTAACATCAAGAGCTTTTCATAACGATATGCTGGGTAAATTTGAAAAATTTGCTTGCGAGTTTTTTGGGTTTGATAAATTATTACCCATGAATACAGGTGCAGAAGCCGTTGAGACAGCTCTTAAGCTATGCAGAAAATGGGCTTATGAAGTAAAAGGAATCTCAGAAAACGAAGCAGACATCATTGTGTGTGAAAATAATTTTCATGGTAGAACAACCACCATCATCTCGTTTTCAAACGATCCTGTAGCCAGAAAACATTTTGGACCATTTACTAAAGGATTCATTAAAATAGAATACAATAATTTAGAGGCTTTAGAGATTGCTTTAAAAAACAATCCCAACGTTGCAGGTTTTTTAGTGGAACCCATTCAAGGAGAAGCTGGCGTTTATGTACCAAGTGATGACTATCTAATAAAAGCAAAAGCGCTTTGTGAATTATATAATGTGCTATTTATTGCAGACGAAGTCCAAACAGGAATAGCCAGAACCGGACGTTTATTGGCAACTTGTGGCAATTGTACTTGCGAGACTAAAAATTGTTCAGATACACCCGATGTTAAACCAGACATTCTTATTCTTGGTAAAGCCATCAGCGGTGGTGTGTATCCAGTATCTGCCGTTTTAGCAAATGATAGCATTATGAAAGTGATTCAACCTGGAAATCATGGTAGTACTTTTGGAGGTAATCCAGTAGCAGCAGCGGTTGCCATTGCTGCACTTGAAGTGGTAAGAGATGAAAAACTGGCCGAAAATGCTTATCAACTTGGAAATTTATTTAGAAGTGAATTACAAAAATATATTGATAAAAGCAGCATCGTTAAACTGGTAAGGGGAAAAGGTTTGTTGAATGCCATCGTTATTAATGATGACGAAGACAGCGAAACAGCTTGGAATATTTGTTTAGCGTTACGGGATAATGGATTGTTGGCTAAACCTACGCATGGCAATATCATTCGTTTTGCGCCACCATTGGTTATGACAAAAGACGAATTGCTGGATTGTGTTGGCATTATTATAAAAACGCTGAAACAATTTGAATAATTTTAAAAACTATTTACCAAAAAAGCGACCATATTCGGTCGCTTTTTTTATACATTGACATTGATAAATCTTATTGATTTTGCATTTGTTCCATCCATTGTTTTTGCATTTCTTGAATACCTTCAAAACCAATAGTAACATAAAAATAAATAGTGGCAATAAGATATATTGAACCAAGAACGACTCCAATAATAGCAAGAATTTTACCTGTTTTTACATTTGAAAAACCAGAATATAATTCAGGGTTTTCGGCATAGAGTGCAGTGGCTTTATTGGCCAGAACAATCGCTATAATACCAAGTATCATGCCTATGATTCCATAGCAACAGCAGGTTAAAATAGATAAGATTCCGAAAACCAGAATGAGTGTTGAATTGGGCAATTTTTGTTTTTCCATGTAATAAGTTTTTAGTGGTTTATTTTGATTAAATAGCTAACAACAACGATAAGGACATTTAGAATTATTAATCCCATTTTGACTTTATAATCGTGCTTAAATTTTATAAAAAGATTAAATATAAGAAAAATGAATAATAAAAAAAGGGTATATATAGCAGGATACATTTTAAAAGCTGCTAAAAATTGTCCATGAAAAATTAACAAGACAGACCGCTGTATGCCACAACCCAAACACTCCATTCCAAAAAGTGTTTTGTTTAAGCAAGGCAACATATAATCATCTAATCCCGACATAAAATCGTATGGTTTAAGGGGCTAATATAGTAAAAGGATGGATTTTTAGGTTTCTTAATATCATAAAAAAAAGAATTAAATAGTATGGGCTGTCTAGTTAGACATGGCTGCTGCAATAGCTCCAAAGACAATGATTAAAAAAATAATTCCAATAAAAGAAATAATCAACCCAGCAATTGATAAGCCTCTGGGTGTTTTAAATAAGCCTATAAAAGAAAAAATAAACCCTAAAATCCAGATAATCCAACCTAAAAAAGGAATCCATCCCAAGAACAGAGCTATGATTGCCAAAACAAATCCAGCTGTTCCTATTCCGTTTGATTTTTTTTCTTCTTGTTTAATAATAATTGTTTGACCAGAGCTACCTTGATTAACGTTTTTACTGTCCGAAGTTTTAATGGGTTCAGTTTCCATTGGCAAAGATTTAATTATTAAAATCATTATAAATATAAAGAAATGATTTATTTTAATAACTATTTGTCTTTTAAAATCTATTAATTAATGTAATTTTGAGCGCATGATAAAGACGCTTTACCCATGAAATATTTAAATTATATACTTATTGTAATTGGTTCAATCATAGCTATTTATGCTAAAACAGGAACCGAACAAAATGAATATATACTTATTGGAGGTATTGCAGTTCTTATGGTAGGCATTTACAGGATTTCTAAAACCATTCCGAGTAAATATGACAAAGATGATTCCAATGATTTTATTAAAGACGAAGACTAATGGCATTTAAGGTAGGTGATTTTGTTTTGGTTTTAGATGAAGATCTCTCGGGTGTTATTAAAAGTATTCATGGTAACGCCATAACTATTGAAACAAAAGACGGTTTTTTGCTGGATTTTGATGCCTTTGAGATTGTTAAAAACAAATCGAATCAAGATTTTAAAAAGCAATTGTTTACACACTCCAATGTAAATGAGGTTATTTTAGAAAAAGAAAAGCCTTTAAGAAAAAATATGCCTGCTAAAAAAGCTAAAGAACGCTATGAGCCTACCATGGAAATAGACTTGCATATCAATCAATTGGTTAAATCTACCAAAGGCATGGCCAATCATGACATGCTGACCCTACAATTAGAGACCGCAAGACGCCAATTGGACTTTGCCATAAAAAACCGAATTCAAAAAATTGTGTTCATTCATGGGGTAGGTGAAGGAGTCTTAAAAGTAGGACTCGATTATTTATTTGGAAGGTATAATAATGTAAAATTTTACGATGCCAATTACCAAAAATATGGATTGGGAGCTACCGAAGTTTATATTTATCAAAATGTGCCACCAAATTATTAATTAAAATCCGGTGTTAATATTTCTGTTTCAGATAAGTTGCTGTTTTCTAAACGCCCAAAATTCAGTTCTTCCATAAATAGGTTGGTTAGTGCAATATTAAAAACAGTCATAAAAACCTCATAAGTTTTCGAAATAGTATGTTGTCTAAAGGCTGTTGCGGGGATGTTAGTAATAACATTAGCATTTAAATAATCAGGGCCAATATCGCTATTGGTAACATCATCTATAGGGTTGTTGTTTTGTGTATTGGTTTCTTCATCTCGGGTTAAAGCACCATCGCCATCATCATCATCATCTAAATAATCTGGTATGCCATCGCCATCGGTATCTTGGGCATCGTTTAATAAGCCATCGGCATTTGGGTCAGGATTTTCAGAACGGGTTAAAATATTATCCCCATCATCATCCACGTCTTTAAAATTGGGTATGCCATCACCATCGGTATCATCATCCTTTAAATTGCCATTGCCATTAATATCTTCCAGCTCAGCAGGAACGCCATCATTATCATCTTCAGTTAAAATCGTTAATATTTTTATGGTAGACGAACTTTCTTCATCGCTGGTAATATCAATTTCAGAATTTGGAATATCGTTACAAAACAAATTTGAAATGCTTGAGTTGCTATAGGTTCTGTAATTAAAAGTTACCGCTAAATTTTCAATAATTAACGAGTCGTTTTCTTCTACAGCTAAGATAGTTTCAAGAGAAAATGAAGGTATTAAAACAGATAGGGATTCTGAAGGATCATTTTTTGTATTATAAAACACTATATCTGATACACCTTCACACGCTGAAAACGTATCATCAAAATCGAATTCTACTGTAATAATATCGCCGTCATTGCATGAAAAAGTAGTTAAGATGCTAAATAGAATAACAATAAAAAATGAATGGCGCATTGAAATGGGTTTTTGACAAAAATAAACGAATTGTTATTTATAACGTAGCATATTGATAATAATTTTATTTCAAGTACTTTTGCCGTTCAATATGAATCCATGAAATGAGCCATAACCATTAAGTTGATACCAACCGATATGATAATGGCGAATTCCATCTGAACTCAAAAAACAATAAATATTAACAGATGAAACCTATTTATTTTGATAATGCTGCTACCACTCAAATTAGAGATGAGGTAATTGATGCGATGACGCATGTTATGAAGCAGCATTATGGAAATCCTTCTTCATCGCATAGTTTTGGTAGATCGTCTAAAGTACTTATTGAAAAAGCCAGAAAAACCATTGCAGGCTATTTAAAGGTATCAGCTGGTGAAATATTGTTTACTTCTGGTGGCACTGAAGCTGATAATTTGGTTTTAAGAAGTGCTGTACGCGATTTAAAAGTGAAGCATATTATAACCTCAAAAATTGAGCACCATGCGGTTTTACATACTTTAGAACAACTTAAAAGCGAATATAATGTTTTAGTGAGTTATGTAAATCTAGATTCTAATGGAGGCATAGATTATACCCATTTAGAGGTTTTATTAACATCCGAAAACAAAACCTTGGTTAGCTTAATGCACGTTAATAATGAAGTTGGTAATAAGTTAGATTTAAAACGAGTTGCAGATTTATGTAAATTAAAAAACGCATTATTTCATAGCGATACCGTACAGTCTGTTGGACATTACCCATTAGATTTACAAGAAATTCCCATAGATTTTTTAGCGGCAAGTGCTCATAAATTTCATGGACCAAAAGGTGTTGGTTTTGTTTTTGTTAGAAAGAATTCTGGTTTAAAGCCTTTAATTTTTGGCGGAGAGCAGGAGCGAGGCTTTAGAGCTGGCACCGAAAGTGTTCATAATATTGTAGGCATAGAAGAAGCCTTGAAACTTGCTTACGATAATCTTGAAAGCGAAAGTTTATATGTTCAAGATTTAAAACAATATTTTATTGATAGAATCAAAAAAGAAATTCCTTTGGTTACTTTTAATGGATATTCTGGGCATTTAGAAAAGAGCACGTTTTCTTTAGTCAATGTATGTTTACCAGTTTCTGCCGAAAAATCAGCGATGCTATTATTTCAACTAGATTTAAAAGGCATTGCTTGTTCTAAGGGTAGTGCATGCCAAAGTGGGAGTAGCCAAAATTCCCATGTTTTAGAAACATTATTAAGTAATGAAGATTTACAAAAACCATCCATTCGTTTTTCTTTTAGTATTTACAATACCAAGGAAGAAGTTGATTATGTATTAAATGTTTTAAAAAATTTTGGTATTAAAATTTCATAGTAGTTCTTACGTTAAAAACCCTTGGCGTTAAAAAATTAGGAATGGCATATTGCCGTTTAGAATTTACGTCTCTTACCCAAGTGTTGGTTATAGAGTTTTGTACATCAAACATATTAAATATTTCAAAACCAAAAGACAAGGCTTTAAATGGTTTTTTCCATCCACTTTTAAATGGTTTTTTTTCATCAACCAACACAAACTGCAATCCTAAATCGGCTCGTTTGTAGGCGGGTAATCTGTTTTGAAATTCATAAGGATCGGCATTACTTGGAGAGCCGCCAGGCAAGCCCGTATTGTAAACTAAATTTAAGTACATCTTCATATTAGGAATGTTGGGCACATAATCTTGAAATAAGGCAGCAAATTTTAAACGCTGATCGGTTGGTCTTGCTATATAACCTCGATTATCAATGTTTTCTTCAGTTTTTAAATAGCCAAAACTAAACCATGATTCTGTACCTGGAACAAATTCGCCATTCAACCTCATATCTAATCCGTAAGCGTAGGCCTTGGCATTATTGTTAGCCCTGTACCGTATTCTAACATTTTCCAGCGTGTACGGATTTACGTTGGTTAAGTTTTTATAATAGGCTT
The DNA here is from genome assembly GCA_002784145.1 of Flavobacteriaceae bacterium CG_4_10_14_3_um_filter_33_47. GTDB lineage: Bacteria > Bacteroidota > Bacteroidia > Flavobacteriales > Flavobacteriaceae > Yeosuana. Next base: position 8,278 of record PFKE01000082.1, read on the forward strand.
CGGTAGTGAGTTTAAATGGTCTGTTCCACATTTTAAAACTATAATCGTTGCCCAACACCAAGTGAAACGATTGCTGCGCTTTCACGTTAGGTTGAACCGTTGCTGTGGCATCACGTAATTCTTTGTAAAATGGTGGTTGATAATACAGGCCAGCTGCTATTCTAAAAAGCATGTCTTTTACCCAATTGGGTTTTATGGCAAATTGCGCACGCGGACTAAAAACTGTTTGATTTGAAGAGGCTATATTTGTTCCTGGTGTAGATGAAGCATCTCCAGAAACAGACCAATTATGGACTCTTACTCCTGCATTATACCAAACATCGCTACTACCCATGGTAGAGCGCTTGCTCCATTGTGCATACGCTTGCAGTCTATTTATTTGCGCTTTATTGGTGGCTCTAACATTTTGAAATGCCACTAATGGCCCTTCGTAAGGCGCATAGGGTTGTTCATTAGAAAAATCGAGGTTGGGCGGGTTTATTGAAAATCCAGCAGAATCAATTATTTCCCATTCAACCAGCCTATCGCGAATGTCTTCGTGGGTATATTTAACAGACCATTCTATTTGATGGTCATTAAACGAATAAGTACCTTTATGTTCAATATTGGTAATTAAGGCATCTAAATCGTTCCTGCCATGAATTAACTGACTGCCAATGCCTTCACTAAATTCAACCTCTCCTAAATTCTCGTCGCCTATATTAGCATTTACTTCGCCAAGATTGTATTGAGCTAAAATATCAAAGTATTCTTCTTCTGTAGTATGATAGGTTGAGGCTATGAGTTGAAGCGTTAAATCATCATTCGCAAAATAAGTTCCTTTAAAAGCACCAAAAAGCGTTTGGTATTGATCTTTTTCCTGACCTTCATAAAATATTATTAAAGCCAAAGGATCGCTAAGGGTTCCAAAATTTGTCTGTCTTGTTTCTGGTTCGTAATTGTACTTGTTTAAAGATGCATTACCTAAAAAACTCAGATGGAACTTATCTGTAAATTTATAGGTTAAAAACGTTTGGAGGTCGGCAAATAGTGGGTCATAGTTTGTTTGGGTTTCTTTGGCATTTACCAATAAACTATTATCTCTGTAACGCAAACCCATAATGCCTGATAGTTTTGAATCTTTGCTAACACCTTCAACAGAAACGCTACCGCCAAGTAAACTTAAATCCAAATTGGATTCAAACTGATAAGGATTTTTATAGGTAATATCTAAAACCGATGATAATTTGTCTCCGTATTTTGCCTGAAATCCACCAGCCGAAAAATCGACGTTTTGTACCAAATCTGTATTTACAAAACTTAGGCCTTCCTGTTGTCCTGACCGAATTAAAAAAGGGCGATAAATTTCAATACCATTAACGTACACCAAATTTTCATCATAGTTACCACCTCTTACCGCATATTGTGTACTCAATTCGTTATTGTTGCTAACTCCAGGCAAAGACATTAATAGGTTTTCTACGCCAGCATTGGCGCCTGGTATTTTTCGAATGGTTTCTGGGTTTAGGGTTAAAATACCTTGTACATTTTTTTGATTTTTACCTGAGATAATGATGGTTGCTATTTGTTCAACCAAAATACTCATAACTGGATTAAACTCGTAAGTTTCACCATTTTTAAGGCTAAATGTACTCTTGACTTTTTTATGGGAAATATGTGTAAATTCTAAGCTAATGGTGTCGTTTGCAGGTATTTTTAAAACATAAAAACCATTGTCATTGGTAATGGTTCCTGTGGTACTGGCTTTAATATTAACATTTGAAATAGGCAGCTTATTTTCATCTAAAATAATGCCTTTAATGGTTGCAGTCTGCGAATATCCTATTGAAATCATGAAGAAAAACAATAGGCTACTATATAACGATTTAATATTCAAGAGTAATGATATTTATTTTCTGTAAAATATAGCTTCAAAAGTAGAACTATTTCCAACATTATCAGTAACAATTACCTTTAAATTGTTTTTAGTGTCGGTTATGACCCCATCATTAAAATCATGTGTAAGCGTTTTTGTTTTGTAATCATATTCCATTAAAATCCAAGTACCATTTACGGTTGCCCTGTAATTTGATATTCCAGAAAGTTGATCGCTAATCTCAAGTTTTAAAAACCTAAAATTGCTTAGCCATTGGCCATCTTTAAAATTTATGGGCTTTATGGTTGGCTTAATATTGTCGGTTGTTAAAGCGTATTTACCAAGTGTTTTGGTAAGTGTAAAAAGGGTATTACCTTCTCTTTTGGTGTAAGCGTAAGAAGGATAATTTTTGTAGCCTACTAATTCGGCAATATAAAGCTTGTTTTTGTCTTCGTCGGAATATTTACTGATATCAAAATTTATTTTAACACTTTTTTGAAGAGGAACGATATCTTTACCTAAAAACAACGTGTCATTTGAAACTTTAAAATCAAGATATAAATTCTCATAAAAGGTGTTTTGAAAAATATCAACAGAAATATTCCCTTCTTTTAAAGTCGTTGTTTGGTCTGCATAAATATAAAAAGGCGTTGTTTGAGGTTTTACAATTTCTATAGCATCACTTTGTTGTCCTTTAATATTTACAGTTACCCAAGTATCGTTATTTTTAAAATCGGTTATTCTTACTTTATAGATGGAATAGGTGCTATCAACTACAGTAATATAACCGTCATTTAAAACAGATTGAAATAAACTCAAAGGATTTTGGTCATTATATAATTTTTGAATGCGTTGTCTTTTAGTTTTATAAACCTCGTAATCTATCAACCTGTTAATATGGCTGGATTCATCAAAAGAAAACTTTTTAAAATCTATTTCAAAATTTTTGTTACCATTTAAAAAGGATTCTATTTTGTAAACGCCATTATTATTGGCTGCCAGATTTTGTCTGTCTGTGGTCCCAACCGCAAAGCCAATTTTCCCGAAAGCTTCAATATTTTCAGCAATATAATCGCCATTTTCTATGGGAATTAGGCGGAGTTTTTGCTTTAAATTTGATTTTTTAACATAGGAACTATCTCCGATCGGATACACATAAAGAGAGCTTACCACAGGCTTCAAGGAATCTTTAACATCAATACCAAATAACATTGGGTTTATAGGATGTTCTTCTTTGTCTCGAATTTCAAAATGTAGATGAGGACCACCAGAGCCACCAGAATTTCCACTATATGCAATGACGTCTCCTTGTTTCAAAAGTAATTCGCTAGCTCCTGGAAACCATTCCATTTCATACGATTCTTTTTCATACTGTTTCTTTTTTACGTACGCTTCAATTTCGGGATTAAAGTGTTGTAAATGAGCATAAACAGTGGTGTAGCCATTGGGATGTGTAACGTATAAGGCTTTACCATAGCCATAATGGGATATTTTTATTCTACTAACAAAGCCATCAGCAGCAGCCATTACTTTAAGTCCTGTGCGCTGTTGTGTCTTGATATCTAAACCAGAATGAAAGTGGTTGGATCTTAATTCGGCAAAAGTACCAGAAAGAATTATGGGAACATCCAAAGGTTCTCTAAAATAGTCTTGCGGATAGCTATTTTGAGCATAAGAAATAAGGCTTAAAAATAAGAGAGGAATATGGATTAATCGCATAAAAACGGTTTTATACCCAACAGCAGTTTCATTCATTTAAAATCTGTTTTGGTATGGTTGCTAAAATATTAATTTGTCTTGAAACCACAAAGAATAAAACAAAAATCAAGCCATGGTGTTGATTATGAACACTTATTGAATAATTAAAAATTTTATTGAAAAACTATTGTAATTTATACCAAGGTGTGTTAACTTTGTACAATACCTATTGAAATTTGTAAATGAGTCATATTGAAGATATTGTAGATTCTCTAGAAAATAAAATAAGTAAAATATTACATAAACTAGAGGTCTTAAAACAATCTAATTTAAAATTAAAAGAGGAATTAGAGGTTTCAAGGCAACATCTTCAAAACCAAAAGATGGAAACATCCACTTGGGAAGAAAAATATGAAGCTCTTAAAATAGCAAGTTCAATATTAGGTAGTGACGAAAGTAAAAGAGAAACTAAGCTTAAAATAAATGCATTAATCCGTGATATTGATCATTGTATTTCTCAACTTGCCGATTAGTGTAACATAAATCAATGTCAGAAAAGCTTAAAATAAAGCTGTCTATAGCTAACAGAGTGTATCCTTTAACCATTGATGCAAGTCAAGAAGAAGGATTGCGCAAAGCGGCTAAAAACATTGAAACCATGATTAAACAATTTGAGCAAAGTTATTCTGTTAGAGATAAGCAAGATGTTTTGGCTATGTGCGCCTTACAGTTTGCATCACAAGTAGAACAGAAAACTATTGATAAAGAGTATGTCAATGAACATGTTGAAGAAAAATTAAATGCCCTTAACATTTTATTACAAACTCATATAGTCTCTTAACGTTCTTTAAAATAATAAAAGTTACTGCCTACATTGGTTATTTTTTTTGATAAACTCAACGTTAATTCTTTAAAAAGGGTGAGTTTAAGTTGTAAAAGCAAGCTGCCTTGAGCAGATCCTTGATCAGCTTGTTAGCCCTAAACTTGTTTTTAAGGAGTTTATACAAAACTTTAAACTGGTGTAGGCTTTTTATATTTATAACTAACTATTTACAATGGACAACTTAATTATAATTGCTGGAGGTCTTCTATTAGGTATCATAATAGGCTACATCATAGCAAAAGTTTTAGAAAGAAATAACGCTTCAAAACTTATTAAAGGCGCGAAAAAAAGCGCAGCTGCTATCATAAAAGAAGCTAATATTGAAGGAGAATCAATAAAAAAAGATAAAATTCTTCAAGCTAAAGAAAAATTTATTGAACTTAAATCTGAACATGAAAAAGTCATTTTATCTCGTGATAAAAAAATGGCTGAAGCTGAAAAACGAACTCGTGACAAAGAATCTCAAATATCTTCTGAATTAGCTAAAACCAAAAAGTTTAATGAAGATTTAGAAGCTAAAATAAAAGATTACGACCACAGAGTTGATATTCTTGATAAAAAGCAGGTTGAAATAGACCGGCTTCATAAAAGTCAGGTAGAGCAATTAGAAGTTATTTCCAGTCTTTCTGCAGAAGATGCCAAAGCGCAATTGGTGGAGTCTTTAAAAGGACAAGCTAAAAGCGATGCGATGGCTTACGTTCAGTCTGCCGCAGAAGAGGCAAAATTAACGGCTCAACAAGAAGCTAAAAAAATTATCATCAATACCATTCAACGCATAGGTACTGAAGAAGCCATAGATAATTGCGTGTCTGTATTTAATATAGAATCAGATGATGTAAAAGGACGCATTATTGGTAGAGAAGGACGAAATATTAGAGCAATAGAAGCTGCTACTGGTGTCGAAATTATTGTAGATGATACTCCAGAGGCCATCATCTTATCTTGTTTTGATTCGGTAAGAAGAGAAATAGCACGTTTATCATTACATAAATTGGTGACAGATGGAAGAATCCATCCTGCCAGAATTGAAGAAATAGTTCAAAAAACCAAAAAGCAAATTGATCAAGAGATTATTGAAGTTGGTAAGCGTACCGTGATAGATCTAGGGATTCACAATTTACATCCAGAGCTTATTAAAATGGTGGGTAGAATGAAGTATCGATCTTCTTACGGACAAAATTTATTACAACATTCACGCGAAGTAGCGAAGCTTTGCGGCGTGATGGCAGCAGAATTGGGATTAAATCCAAAACTGGCAAAACGTGCCGGATTGTTACATGATATAGGTAAAGTGCCAGATGCTGAAACCGATATGGAAACACCACATGCTATTTTAGGAATGCAATGGGCAGAAAAATATGGGGAAATTCCAGAAGTTTGTAATGCTATTGGTGCTCATCATGATGAGATTGAAATGAAATCATTAATTTCTCCAATTATTCAGGTGTGCGATGCCATTTCTGGTGCTCGTCCCGGTGCTCGACGTCAGGTCTTAGATAGTTATATACAACGACTAAAAGATTTAGAAGATATTGCCTTTGGATTCCAAGGTGTTAAAAAAGCCTATGCCATTCAAGCAGGAAGAGAATTACGTGTTATTGTTGAAAGTGATAGGGTTGACGACCAAAAAGCAGCCGAGTTATCATTCAGTATTTCTCAAAAAGTGCAAACAGATATGACCTATCCAGGCCAAGTAAAAGTTACCGTTATTAGAGAAACCAGAGCTGTTAATATAGCTAAGTAATTAGTTTTGT
>PFKE01000095.1 GCA_002784145.1 Flavobacteriaceae bacterium CG_4_10_14_3_um_filter_33_47
AGAAATGCCGAAAATTTCACCATGAATGACATTCATAGCTTTGTGCAACTGGCTCTTTTTTACAACCAAACTAACATTTCTTCCTGTAACTGTATTATTAAATAATAGTGGGGTAATTTGGTTTTTTATGAGTGCATTAAATGGTTTATGGAATGAACTTAACTCTATTCCTATAATTGAAATAACAGACACGTCATCTACAACTCCAATCTTATTAACATCTTGCGAATAAAAATCGTTTTCAAATTCGCGTTCTAAAGCAATAACGGCTTGAGTAGCCTGATCAGCATTTATTATTAAACCAATACCTCTTTCTGAAGACCCTTGCGAAATGATACTTACACTAATATTGTGGTTTGCTAACGCACCAAATATTCTGGCATCAACACCACTTTTTCCTAATAAACCGCGACCTTCTAAATTAATTAAGGCAACATGATCTAAGACTGATAATGAGGTGACTTCTTTTGAATTTGGTTTGGCCGTAATTAAGGTGCCTTCATCATCTGGATTAAAGGTATTTAAAATACGAAGATTGATGTTTTTTTCAACCAACGGAATGATGGTTTTTGCGTGTAAAACGGTTGTTCCAAAGTTTGCCAATTCATTGGCTTCGCTAAATGATAATTCTCTTATTTTTTGGGCATCTTCAACCAAATCTGGGTTGGCTGTGTAAATACCATTGACGTGCGTATAATTTTGTAATTCTTCGGCATCTAAATAATTGGCCAACAAAGCAGCCGTATAATTACTACCGTTTCTACCCAAGGTTGTGGTTTCGTTTTTAGCGTTTGATGCTATAAATCCAGTCACAATATTTACAACATCTTTCCCGCTATTTTTATAAAAGTTCTTGACGTTGTCTTTAGATAATTGCAAAATAGGCTGAGCATTTCCAAAGTTACCATCGGTTTTTATAAGTTCTCTAGCATCAACAGCATTAGCCTTTATGCCTTTTTTATTTAATAAAGCCGCAATGAGTTTTACTGAAAGCAATTCGCCTTGTGCTAAAATTTCATCTTTAGTTTTTTGACTGTAATCGGCAAGTAAACTAACCCCTTCAAACAGTTTATCTAAAACCAAAAATTCTTTTGAGAAATTAACCTCTTTTAATGGTTGTTTTTGATAATCTTTAAATAGTTTCAACAAAACTTTATAATCTTGTCCTTTTACCGCTTTATTTAAAATATCTTCTAAATCATCGGTAGCCGAGTTTCTTGCAGATACTACAACGGTTATTTTTTCGTCTGCATTTACCTTATTTTCAATGATTGAAATGACTGTGTTTAATCCGTCGCCATTAGCTAAAGACTTACCTCCAAATTTTAATACTTTCATTCTTCTACTTTTAGAATGTGGCACAAAAATGCCTTCTACTATTTTTTCCAATTGTTCGTATTCCATTAAAAAGGCATCGTGCCCATGTACTGAATGTATTTCATTATAAGTCACATTTGGGTTTGATACTGCTAATTGCTTGTGTGTTTGCCTATTTTCTTCGGCCGTAAAAAACAAATCGGAATCAACACCTACAATATGAATATTAGCATGAATATTTTCTAACACATTAAAATCATTGGGTCTGTTTTTAGTGACGTCAATGGTTTTTAATAACTGATTCATCAATTTATAAGCTGAAAGCTGAAAACGTTCTTGTAATTTATTACCATGATGCAGCAACCAACTTTCAACATTAAAAATTTCCAATTCCTCATTTTTTGATCTTTGAAACCGCTTATTGAAAGATTCAGGCGTTCTATAGCATAACATGGCATGCATTCTGGCGTCATGAACAGGGTTCTTGGAATTTAATAAAAATTGTTCTTGAATTTGGCAGTTAGCAATGAGCCAATCGGTCGATTTCCAATCGGTTGCCACCGGAATTAAATGCTCTGTAATATCTGGATTTAAAACCGCCATTTCCCAAGCAATGCCACCACCAAGAGAACCTCCAATGATTGCAAAAAGTTTGTCAATCTTCAGTTCTTTTAAACCTATTAAAAATAAACTTGCGATGTCTCTTGCTACAAAATCTTTATAATTTTCAATCGCAAAACCATCATACCCATTACCCGGAATATTAAAAGCCAAAACCGTGTAAAGCTTGGTATCAATAACCTTCTCTTGACCCACTAAATCTTTCCACCAGCCGTGTACACCAGCCACATTACTATTTCCAGTTAGTGCATGATTTACCAATACAATAGGCGCTGAACCCAAAGGTTTTCCAAATGACTGATAACTTAACTTTATCTCAAGATTTACAGCCTTACTTTGAGTCGTAAAATGTTTGATGATGATATGTTGTAAATCCTTTTTCAAATTTCTTTTTTAAATTAGTCACAAAAGTTAATTAAGTAGGCCAAGTTATAGGTTACCTAAACTAAAATGAGCATGTTAAAAAGAAATAAAAATTGCTGTGAGCAATTTCGTTTGGTTATCTATCCAAATTATTCTGAAAACCATCCAGAACTGGGTAGAATTTAGCACCTTCTTTACAAGTAAAGGGTTGCTAAGGCTTCACAGGGTCTAATCCCTCCGCCTTTCTTGATAACATTTCAATATGTTTTTGAACTTTGTGAGTGCAAATATTCAGTCAGAAAAATTTAAAATCCTAATTTTTTTTATGAAAATTTATTTCTTTAACAAACTGGCGTCAAATTTATCTTTAATAATTAAGCCAATGGGCATGCCTTCTATTTTAGACTCTAACCATGAAATAATATCTAAATATAAAAAGGCACGACTTTGATAGGGGTCATTTTCAAATTGTTTTAATTTTTGATGAAGTTTTATAAATTCACCCTTAACTTCATGTGGATAAATATCTCCCAATCCCCTTAAAAATTTAATAAATTCTTTCTGTACTTCATATAAGTCTTCCATTTTGATTAAAAACTTAAAGGTACTTTTTATGAGTGTTTCTAAATTATAATCCAAGCCTGCCTCATAATGCGCTACAAGATTTAAGATTCTGGCAAAACACAATAAATCTTCTCGCATTTCAAGTGATTTGTTATTAATAATTTTTTCCAAATAAAATATACTTTTTTTATGTTCCCCGGCACCGAAATACAAACTTGCAATTTTATAATAAAACACCATAATATGGTGTTCGTCTATTCTGTCTTGATATTTTTTTAAGGTATCTAAAACCTGGTTAACCATAGGCAACCCTTCTTGAAAACTACCTTCAATAAAATGTAAATTAAACTTATTATTATACACATACAAGAATGTTAATCCTTCTACATTATCATCCATTGGAAACCATGGTTGCTTGGTAATATTCTCCAACGCTTCCAATGTTTTCTTGAATTTTTCATAGTGTCTCAGATAAAATAAAGACTCTAACAAATAATGATTCCCTTTTAAGAAAAATACTGGGTTTAAAACAATCTGGTCTTTATTGTCATAAAATAAAGTAACCCATTTTGAGGAATATTTATAACAAGATAAAAAATCTTGGGTTAAAAAACTATACCATAAATGAGCCTTGTATAACCAGAGTTTCTCCCTAAATCCTAATGTACTTATGTTGTATTTTGGAAGTCTATCATTAAAATACTTGGTGATTCTTTTATTTTCCTTATCATTTTTAACATAGCCTGTTTTTAGAAACAACCCATAAAGTTGAAGCGATAAATTTGACAGTTTACTTGCCAGAACATTTTGTTGACTAAGCTCTTTTGCTTGAATGGTTAACTCATCTGCTCTGTTACTAATACTTCTGGTAATATATTGTGATTCAATGACTTTTTCAAGTTCTACAATTTCATAGGCAATATTTTTTTCTTCATTTGAAATGGCTAAACTTTTTGCTTTGTCTAAAATTTTTAAGCTTTGTTTGTATAAGCCTTTATGGTACAATATGGTAGCAAAATCTAATTGTTCGCGTATTTGAATCCTTATGTTTTGATGGGATGGATTTAACCTTAAAGAAATAAGGATTTGTTTATATAAATGCGCTTTTAAATTTGACAATTGCTGTTTTTTAACAATCCCTTTCTTAAGAATGATAGCCTCATCATAATAAGGAAGTTTTTCCAAAATATTAAAGAGTGTTAAAAATTTAGAATCTTCATTAACACCCAATCTACCCACGTAAAGTTTAAACTGTCTCTTTTCAGATTTTGAAAGCGATTTAATCAATACAAACAAATTATCTTTTTGTTCTTTTGTCATAGTTATAAAAATGATGTTAAACGCTTGTTTTACAGTTTTTTAAATTCATTATAAATAGGTTAAACATCGTAAAAAAAACATGTTTAATTCTACATTTAGCAAACCAAAATATACATTCGTACTACAATAAGAAAATTTATTTTAATAAATGTTAGATAAGAACGTACAAATTTTTGATACTACTCTTAGAGATGGAGAACAAGTTCCTGGCTGTAAGCTAAATACAGAACAGAAATTAATCATTGCAGAACAACTGGATATTTTGGGCGTAGATATTATTGAAGCTGGCTTTCCGGTGTCTAGTCCTGGCGACTTTAAATCTGTTGAAGCCATATCAAAAATAGTAAAACATGCTACCGTTTGTGGTCTTACACGATCTGTAGAAAATGACATAAAAGTTGCTGCTGAAGCTTTAAAATATGCTAAAAGAGCAAGAATTCATACGGGTATAGGAACTTCAGATTCTCATATAAAATTCAAATTTAAATCAACCAGAGAAGATATTTTAAAGCGCGCTTTTGATGCCGTTAGTTATGCGAAATCATTTGTTGAAGATGTTGAGTTTTATGCAGAAGATGCTGGCAGAACGGATAATGAGTATTTAGCACGTGTTTGTGAAGCAGCTATTAAAGCAGGTGCAACAGTACTAAATATTCCAGACACAACAGGATATTGCCTACCACATGAATATGGTGCAAAAATTAAATATTTAAGAGAACATGTAAAAGGTATTGATAATGCCATATTATCATGCCATTGCCATAACGATTTAGGATTAGCTACGGCCAACTCTATAGAAGGTGTGATTAACGGTGCAAGACAAATTGAATGTACCATTAACGGCATAGGAGAACGAGCAGGAAATACCGCTCTTGAAGAAGTTGTGATGATTTTAAAACAACATCCTTATTTAAATTTAGAAACACATATTAAAACCGAAATGCTGTATGGCATTAGTCATTTAGTATCTGATAGTATGGGTATTTATACCCAACCCAATAAAGCTATTGTTGGTGCCAACGCCTTTGCCCATAGTTCTGGTATTCATCAAGATGGTGTGATAAAAAACCGTGAAACTTACGAAATCATTGACCCAAAAGATGTTGGTGTTACAGAATCTTCTATTGTTTTAACGGCAAGAAGTGGAAGAGCGGCATTGGCGTACAGAGCAAAAAATATAGGATACGAGTTAACAAAGTTGCAATTGGACGAAATTTATTCTAACTTTCTAGTCTTTGCAGACAAGAAAAAAGAAGTTGATGATTCAGATATTCATCAAATCATTGAAACAAGTAAGGTTTACAAAGAAATTATTTCAGCATAAATAATCATACTAAGTAAATGAAATTACATATTGCAGTATTACCAGGTGATGGCATAGGACCAGAAGTGATAGCACAGGCTGTTAAAGTTTTGAAAGCTATTGCTATGGAATTTGGTCATATATTCACTTTTGAATATGGCTTAATTGGCGGCGCAGCCATTGCTAAAACCGCTACTGCGCTTCCAGAAGAGACGCTTTCAATGTGTAAAAAAGCGGATAGCATTTTGTTTGGAGCTATCGGTGAACCAAAATATAATTTTGATCCAAATGCAAAAATAAGACCAGAACAAGGTCTTTTAAAATTGCGTAAAGAACTTGATTTGTTTGCCAACATAAGACCTATCATTGCGTATGATGATCTTTTAAATCTTTCGCCTTTAAAAAATAAGTGTATTAAAGATTCCGATATCATTATATATCGTGAATTGAGCGCAGGTATTTATTATGGTGAAAAAACATTAAGCGAAGATGGCCAATCGGCTTCTGATATTTGCAGATATCATCGGTTTGAGATTGAGCGAATTGCTCATTTAGCCTTTAAAGCTGCCCAATCAAGGAAACAAAAACTTACTTTAGTTGATAAAGCTAATGTTCTTGAAAGTTCAAGACTATGGCGTAAAGTATTGATGGAAATGGCGCCGCAATATACCAACGTTACTTTAGATTTTTTATACATTGATAATGCCGCCATGCAACTCATTTTAAATCCAAGGCAATTTGATGTTATTTTAACTGAAAATATGTTTGGCGATATTTTATCTGAAGAAGCAAGTGTTATTGTTGGTTCAATCGGGTTATTGGCTTCTGCCTCCTTAGGCCCTAAATATGCTATGTTTGAACCTATTCACGGGGCGTATTCTAAAGCTACCGATAAAGGCATTGCAAACCCCATTGCATCCATATTGTCTGCTGCCATGCTTCTCGATCATTTTGGCTTGCTGGAAGAAGCCGCATTGGTTAGAAAAGCTATTGATAAATCATTAAATCTTCATATTACAACCCCAGATTTAAACACCAAATATGATAATATTTCAACCAGTAAAGTTGGAGATTTTATTGAAGATTTTATTCATAACCCTGAAGAAACAAACTTAAACTTTACAAACATACATTTAGGACAGTCCACAATCATTTAAATATTTGAGTTAGTCACGCAAACCAATAAATATTATGGATTATAAAAGAGCATTATCATGATGCTCTTTTTTTTATATCTCTTTTAAATGAACACTTTTAACAACAAAAGGTTGTTTATATAAGGTTAAAAGAGCTCCAATTATAATAACGTTTTTGAAAATATACTGACCTAATAACGTAAATACTAAAGGTGAATGATTAAACGATTGATTTGGAAAAAATATGAGTGGGGTAAAGGTCAAAACCATATGAACCAAAGCTAAAATGATGATGGGTTTTCTAAAAACATTGATCATTAAAAAAACGCCAATAATGGTTTCCCAAATAGCCAATAAAATAATGGCGATATTTGAAGGAATAAATCCTAAAGTCAATACCTCGATGGTGTTTTTGGCAAGGTCTTCTGCAGGACTTAAGTGTGCAAAAAACTTTAACCCACCAAACCATACATAAACAAGCCCAATGGTAATGGCCAGAATATGATTGTTTAAAATTTGCTCTTTTATTTTCATTTGATATCTATTATTTATTTTAAAAGCTTAGTTAATGATAAAACATTCCTGAAACTTTTTAAAAATAATAGTTTTAGGGTTTACAAAATGTTTTATTAATTTTTTTAACAAATTAAGCTCCTACAATCATTCTAGAGTATTTACCAAACAATTTTTTTGAAATAGCTACCATAAGCATGCTCAATACCATGACCAAAGAACCAAGAATAAAGGCACCCAAAACTACCTTTAAAGACTGCAAAGTTATAGGTTTTAAAATACTCATAACCCATGGTAACAACGTATAAAGCAAAGAACCATGTATAAAATAAATTGAAAAAGAATCACTGGCAATAGGTATTAACCAATGGGGTTGTTTATCTTGAAACGTTTTAAACCATAAAATAAAAATGATTGCAAAACTGATTTTTTGAATGTAGAAAACCGTTTCTTTAAGAGACAGCATTCCAACAGCATCCAAATCATAAATATATAAGTAAAACAACCATGCAGAACTTATATATCCCAATAAAGTTATCTGGAATTGATATGTTTTTAGCCATTTTAATTTATCATTTAAATCTTCACCTAAATACATTCCAAAAGCATAAGCACCTGTAAAATATATGATGGTTTCTACGCTTACATGATAGGCTGTTAAATTTTGAACTCTGGATATAAAAAGTGGCAAAATCATCATTATAAAAAAGCATATTTTGGTTATTGAATTTCTTTTTTGAAGGAATTCTAAAACGGGCGTAACCAAAAAAAGAGCTATTAAAATCGGAATATACCACAAGGCAAAATTAGCTTTTCCAAAAATAAAATTCATCCATATTTTTGAAACTGTCCATTGCAATCCATCTTGAAAATTGGAAAATTGTCTGAAATTAATTTTTATAAGAGTTAAAACCACGGTAAAAAACAAATAGGGCAATACAATATGTTTCAGTTTACTTTTATAAAATTTAAAATAGCCTCTAGGCTTTAAAACCTGTGAAAACAATATTCCGGAAATAATGGCAAAATAAAGGGTACTGTCATGATAAAATACCTCACTTATCATGAGTATGGGGTTAGACACATCAAACACACCATAAACACCAATACAAGCAGCAGCTACTGCATGCCCAAAGACTATTTTTAAAATGGCAAGCCCTCTAAAGCTATGCAAATATCCTAAAAATTCAGAATTTTTACTTTGGGTGATATTTGCTAAAGCCAATGGATGTTTTTGTTTTAGTACTGATGAAATGCTTCTGAAACAAATTTCAACACTTCCGGAAGTGATTCTCGCCAATACGTCCAAGTATGACCACCATTTCTAATTCTAAACTCGTGTTTTATTTCCTTTTTCCTTAAGGCTATATGAACCAAACTGTTTCCTTCAAATAGGAAATCATCATCGCCGCAATCAATATACCATCTAACGGATTCAATCTGTTCTTTGCTCATGTTTTCAATAAGAGAAAGGGCATTATACTTAGGAAAGTAATCTTGAGCCGATATACTATCAACTTCAACATTCAAGAAATTTTTAGCAAAATCTTGTACTTCTTTTACATTTCTAGGTCCAATATAAGCACTTAAAGGGCAGGCAGATGAAAACAATTCTGGATGACGTAAGGCGTACATAAAGGATCCGCCGCCACCCATTGACAATCCAGCGATGGCTCTAAATCGTTTTTCACTTTTTATACGGTATGTTTTTTCAACATAAGGCATGAGTTCATTAAAAAAATAATCTTCATAATTCCAATCGCCACGCATATCATTAAAATAACCCATTCTATTTGTAAATGCATCAGGCATCACAATAATCATGGGTGTTGCATACCCTTCTTTTATGGCGTTATCTGTAATATTTAAAACTTCACCAAACTGTACCCATCCTGTTTGGTCATCGCCAGCACCATGAAGCAAATACAAAACCGGATAACTTCTTTGAGAAGTTTCATAATCAGGCGGTAAATAAACAGCAAAATTACGCTCTGTTTTAAGTATTTTACTGGTGTGTGATAATTTATCAAATACTTTTCCTGTTTGAGCGTGAGTTGCTATTGAAACCAAAACACTTAAAATGAATAGTTTTATAAAATAAGGTGCCATAATTGATTGTTTTATTTGGATTACAATTTAATACTAATTGATTTCAAAATCAATTGTTTGGAAATTTAGTCAAATTTCACGAAAAAATCAATTATTAAAATCCCCTACAAAGGAAACTTCGCCCGAATTTTATCCAAACACAAATTATGAATACTTCCAACGTGTGTATGTTTTTTAGAGGTGTCGGGTTTATAAGTGCCATCTTGTACTTCTCCACCAATTTTTTGATAAGCTTCTCTAAAACTTTGTCCTTCAACAACTAAGGTATTGATGTTATCTACGGTGAATAGGTATTTATACAAATCGTTATGAATGTCAATATCTCTCACAATGATTTGCTGAATGGAGTAATTGAATATATCCAAAATATCCTTAACATCTTCAAATGCGGCAATCATGTTTTCTTTTAGCAACTGAAAATCCCTGTGGTAACCACTCGGTAAATTATTGGTTATTAACAACATTTCGGTTTGTAAAGCTTGTATTTTATTGCATTTTCCTCTGATTAACTCAAATACATCTGGATTCTTTTTATGTGGCATGATGCTACTGCCTGTGGTAAGTTCGTCTGGAAAGGAAATAAACCCGAAATTCTGACTCATATATAAGCAGACGTCCATAGCAAAACGACTCATTGTATTACACAAACTGCCCAAACTGGCAGCAATGGTGCGCTCACTTTTTCCTCTGCTCATTTGTGCCGCAACCACATTGTATTTTAAGGTGGCAAAATCCATTTCTTTGGTTGTGAATTCTCTATCGATGGGAAAGGAACTGCCATAACCAGCAGCAGAACCCAACGGATTTTGATCGACGGTTTTTAAAGCGGCGTTTAATAAATATACATCGTCAATCAACACCTCGGCATAGGCCGAAAACCAGAGTCCGAATGAGGATGGCATGGCAACCTGTAAATGCGTATAACCCGGCAATACTTTATCTTTATGTGTTTCGGCTAATTGCAAAAGCGTTTCAAAAAGGATTTTTGTTTTTTCTTTTACAATGTTTAAATGGTCTTTGTAATAGAGTTGTAAGGCTACTAAAACTTGGTCGTTTCTTGAACGTGCGGTATGTATTTTTTTTCCAACCTCACCTAAAGTTTTTGTTAATTCAAACTCAATTTTAGAATGAACATCTTCAAATTGCGGTTCAATAACAAAGGTGCCGTTATCAATCTGGGTTTCAATTTTCTTTAAGCCACCTAATAATTCTATCAATTCGTTGGTGGTAAGAATCCCAATTTTTTGAAGCATTTTGGCATGTGCTCTTGATGCAATCACATCATATTTTGCTATATGAACATCTACTTCCCTATCGTTTCCAACGGTAAATTGTTCTATTTTTTTATCAATTGATATGCCTTTGTCCCAGAGTTTCATTTTCTAAAATGTTTATGCGTTGATTTGTTGATTTGTTTATACGATTACGCGATTCAACAATTCAACATAAATTTTTATACCTTCTTCTATTTCATGTAAATAAATAAATTCGTCTGCTGAATGGGAGCGCGGACTATCACCTGGCCCTAATTTTAATGATTTACATGATAACCATGCTTGGTCTGATAAAGTTGGTGAGCCATAAGTGGTTCTGCCCAACGCAATTCCTGCTTGCACCAATGGATGCTCCACAGGAATGGATGATGAATTTAAATGCAAACTACGTGGTACCATACTAGAACACGGGGCGTTTTTCTGTAAAAATTCGGCAATCTCTGTATTAGTATATTTATCATTTACACGAACATCAATTACCAAATCTATTTCAGCAGGAACGACATTATGTTGCATTCCGGCATTAATTTGTGTAACTGTTAATTTAACATCGCCCAAAGCCTCAGATGTTTTTTCAAATTTCAAATCCTTAAACCATTGTAAGGTTTCAATCATTTTATAAATGGGATTATCATCGTTTGGATGCGCGGCATGACTAGCTGTGCCTTTCACCTTGGCATCAAAAACCACCAATCCTTTTTCTGCAACCGCTAAATTCATCAATGTTGGTTCGCCAACAATAGCGACATCAATATTTGGGATGATTTTCAACATGCTGTTTAATCCGTTCGGCCCGCTGCTTTCTTCTTCCGCGGAAGCGACTAAAATAAGATTATATTTTAAGTCTTTATGATTGTAAAAATGGGTGAATGTTGCTATTAACGATACCAAACAACCACCAGCGTCGTTACTGCCCAAACCGTATAATTTCCCATCTTCAACAATGGCTTTAAAAGGGTCTTTGGTATAAGCTGTATTAGGTTTTACGGTATCGTGATGCGAATTCAATAACATATTTGGTTTGCTGGCATCAAAGTGTTTGTTGACCGCCCAAACATTATTTTGACTTCTTTTATATTCGATGTGATAGCGTTGCATCCAAGCCTCAATATGCGATGCGGTTTGATCTTCTTCTGATGAAAAAGAAGGCGTTTCTATCAGCTGTTTTAATAGTGATATCGCGTCGTTTGTTAATTGTTGAATAGACATATTATAAAGTTATTCTTGTAAAATTATCATTTTCTTGGGTTAACATGGACGTGTTTCCCATATTTATGGTTTTTACGCCCTGTTTTAAAGCATCAAAACAATTTTCAAGTTTTGGAAGCATACCATCGGCGATGATTCCTTGCTCCAATAATTCATTATATATATTAGAATCGATGTGTTTTATAACAGAGTTTTTATCGTTAATATCTTTTAAAACACCATTCAATTCAAAACAATAATATATATATGTTTCATACAACGCACTCATACCAACAGCCACTTGCGAAGTAATAGTATCGGCATTGGTGTTTAATAATTGTCCGTTGCCATCATGTGTAATAGCACAAAACACAGGTGTAAAATTGGCTTCAATTAACTTATTTATAGATTGATGAGCCACTTTTTTAACATCGCCCACAAAACCGAAATCGATCTCTTTTACAGGTCTTTTTTCTGATGAAATACTGTTGATGTCAGCTCCCGTTAAACCAATGGCATCCACTTGTAATGCTTGTAATTGTGCTACGATGTTTTTATTAACCAATCCACCGTAAACCATCGTAATGACTTCTAAGGTTTCGGCATCTGTGATGCGTCTGCCATTAACCATTTTAGATACAATACCTAATTTTGAAGCTATGCTTGTAGCACGCTTTCCACCGCCATGCACTAAAATTTTCTTTCCCTTTAAGTTAGCAAATAGCTTTAGAAATGCGTTTAAAGACAGATTGTCTTCAATGATATTCCCTCCTATTTTTACTATGGATAGTTTTTCTTTCATCTTTATTCAATAGGTTTCGACTGCGCTCAACCTGACAATTCATTTATAAATTTTCAAGTATCTTTTTCAAAACTAATTGTGCAGCATACGTTCTATTATTAGCCTGTTGAATAACAATAGAACTATCGCTATCTAAAACGGCATCTTCAACAATCACATTGCGTCTCACTGGCAAACAATGCATAAATTTAGCATTTCCTAATTTTTCTTTTGTAATCATCCAATGTGGGTCGGTGTTCATTATTTTTCCATAATCGGTATAACTGCTCCAATTTTTCACATATATAAAATCGGCATTCTTAAAAGCTTCTTTTTGATTATGGATTATTGGCGTATTAGCCGTTATACTTGGATTTAAATTATAACCTTCTGGATTGGTGATTACAAACTCCACATCCATTTTTTGCATGGCTTGAATAAAGCTATTAGCGACAGCATGAGGCAAGGCTTTTACATGAGGTGCCCAACTTAAAACGACTTTCGGTTTAGGTTTTGTAGCAAATTCTGAAATGGTTATGGCATCCGTCAAACCTTGAAGCGGATGCCCTGTGGCGCTTTCCATATTCACAATTGGCACAGAGGCGTATTTCATAAATGCATTGATAACCAGTTCGCTTTCATCCAAAGCTTTATCTGTCAACGTTGGAAAGGCTCTTACCGCAATAATATCACAATATTGCGACACCACAGCAGCGGCTTCTTTGATATGCTCTGCGGTGTTGCCGTTCATAATGGTGTCGTCGCCGAACTCAATGCCCCAAGCATCGCCAGAAACATTCATCACAATGGGATCCATTCCCAAATTTAAAGCTGCTTTTTGAGTGCTCAAACGGGTACGTAAACTGGAATTAAAAAACAGTAAGCCGATGGTTTTATGTTTTCCTAAATCAATATGCTTAAGCGGGTTTGCTTTTAAAGCTTTCGCTTCCTCAATCCAACAATGCATATTATCAATGTCGTTTATGGAGGTATAATGCTTCATTGTAAATTATTTTATTTTGGTAAACGGCACTTTATTGTTGAAAGCATTTACCATGAAATTATCTTCCAAACCGTTTACAATCCACGTTTCTATATTTGCTTTTTTTGTTACAGCAGCCGCTTCAATTTTAGATTGCATGCCACCACTACCATGGGACGATTTTGAACTTACCACTTGCTTTAATAATTCATCAAAATCATCAACAACTTCGATGGTTTTTGGCACGCCACTTTCCATGGATTCTTTGGTATAAATTCCGTTTGTATTGGTTGCAATGATAAATAAATCGACTTCTAAAAGTGAAGCTGTTAAGGCTCCTAATTTATCGTTATCACCAAACTTAATTTCATCGGTTGCCACGGTGTCATTTTCATTGATGATGGGAATATAATTATTAGCTACCAAAACATTAATGGTATTCATGATGTTGGTTCGGCTTTGTTCGCGTTCAAAATCGGAATAAGACAACAAACACTGCGATGTTAATAAACCCGCTTCTCTAAAAATTTCTTGATAAATATGAATTAAATGAGGCTGACCAATAGATGCCAATGCTTGTTTAACTGTTATTTCCTTACCTTTACTCTCTAGCTTTACAAGTTGCTTTGCTGCGGCAATAGCACCAGAACTCACAATAATAAACTCACAACTATCTTTTAAATAAGCGATTTGATTCGCCATATCCTCAATCTTACCTCTTGAAATATTATTGGTTTCTTTGGTAAGTGTATTAGACCCTACTTTAAGTAATATTCTTTTCTTTTTCTGCATTATCTTATTTGTCCATTTCCATGAACATACCATTTATTGGTTACTAAATGTTGCAAACCTATAGGGCCTCTTTGATGTAATTTATCAGTACTAATAGCTAATTCGCCTCCTAAACCTAATTGAAAACCATCCGTAAATCTGGTGGATGCATTATGATATACGGCAGCATTATCTACATTTGCCATAAACAATTGGGCTTCAATCTCATTCTTCGTAATTATGGATGAAGAATGTCCGCCAGAACAGGTATTTATCATGGCAATAGCATCTTGGGTTGACTCAATTTCACCAATCACGATTTTATAATCTAAAAATTCTTCAAACCAAACAGCGTTTGAAGAAATAGCATCAACATGGTCATATTTAGACATAATTTCATCTCCTAAAATTTCTACTTTAAATGCTTTTAATTTTGAAATCAGGTCTTTTACAAATGATTCTTTATTAGGTAGATTTTTATCAATCAACACCTTATCCAACGCATTACACGCGGATATTTTTGTTGTTTTCGCATTGATAATCACATCCATAGCGATTTGTAAATCGGCTTCTTTTTGCACATACACAAAATTGTTACCACGACCACTGATAATGACCGGACACGTGGCATATTCTTTCACAAAAGCAATGAGTTTTTCACCACCACGAGGCACAATTAAATCCACTTTTTGAGTCGGTTTTTCCAAAAAAGCTTGTGTTTCTGTTCTATCGAATTGCAAATATTCCACCCAATCGGTTGAAGCACCGTTTGCTTTTAAAGCCTGATGCCAAAGTTCAACAATCTTTAAATTCGACTTTAAAGATTCTTTCCCTCCTTTAAGTAATATTTTATTTCCTGATTTAAAAGCGATGCCGGCAGCTTCTACTGTCACATCCGGGCGCGATTCATAAATAATCAGCACCGTTCCAAACGAGGCTGTTTTATTATAAACCTGCATGCCATTCTCGTGTTTGAAAGCAAAGCGCTCAACACCTACAGGATCGACTTGGGATGCTAAATGCGTTACCGAGGCAATCATGTCATCTACTTTGGAATCATCAACTTTTAAACGGTCGTACATAGAAATATCATCGCCATGATAAGCTTCTAAATCGGCTTTATTAATCTTAATGATAGCTGCCCTTTCTTGTTCCAAAAGTTCAGCCATTTTAAGTAATACGGCGTTTCTTGTTTCTATGTTTAATAATGTATTCATTTTTTTGTTTTTAATTTTTGAAGTTTTAGGCTTCTGAATTTCAACAAACTTTATACTAACCTTGAACTTCTAGTTCTTTATTTTCAATGTTGACCAATGCCTTTTTTAGAGCATCAAAAAAATCATCAACATGGTTTGTCTGAATGGTTAATGGTGGTAAAATTCTAATTAATTTTTTATTGGAAGCACCGCCAGTAAAAATATGATGCTCGTAAATAAGCTTTTTTCTAAGGTCGCCAACTTCAAAGTCGAATTCCAAACCAAGCATTAAACCTCTTCCTTTAATGGTTTTTATCTGCGGAATTGTTTTAGCCACGGAAATAAAATAGTCTGAAACAGCATTAACGTTATCCATCAATTTTTCTTCTTTAATGGTGTTTAAAACCGCTAGACCAGCAGCACACGCCAAATGATTCCCACCAAACGTCGTACCTAACATACCATGTTTTGCTTCAATGCTTGGATGGATTAAAATACCACCAATTGGAAATCCGTTCCCCATACCTTTCGCAATGGAAATAACTTCTGGCGTCACGTTGTAATACTGAAACGCAAAGAATTTACCTGAACGTCCGTAACCCGATTGCACCTCATCAGAAATAAAATAGGTATTATTGGCTTTACAAAGTACATCTATTTGCTCAAAAAACTCGGCAGTTCCTTGATCTAAACCGCCAACACCTTGAATAAACTCAACAATAACGGCACAAACATCCCCTTTTTCCAATTCCCTTTTAACGCCTTCGACATCATTTAACGCTAAAAAAGTAACTTGCTGTTGCGCGTTTATAGGTGCTACAATATTTTTATTATCGGTTGCCGCAACCGCTGCCGATGTGCGTCCGTGAAACGCATTATCAAAAGCAATCACACGTGCTTTTCCTGTTTTAAAGGATGCTAATTTTAAAGCATTTTCGTTGGCTTCGGCACCCGAATTACACAAAAACAATTCGTAACCTTTACAACCTGATAATTTTTCAATCTTATCAGCTAATTCAACTTGTAATGGATTTTGAATCGCATTGGAATAAAACCCCAATTTAGAAACTTGATTGGTAATAGCTTCTACATATTTGGGATGCGAATGCCCAATTGAAATTACAGCATGACCTCCGTAAAGATCTAAATATTCAACTCCTTTTTCGTCGTATACGTACATATCTTTTCCAGATACTGGAGTGACATTATATAATGGATAAACGTCAAATAATGGCATTTTAATTCTTTTTAATTTGGTTAATTTTTTCAAAGGATGCAACAATCCCTTTAATTAAGGATGAACTTAAACCTTGATGTTCCATTTCATTTAACCCTTCAATGGTACATCCTCTTGGTGTTGTTACACGATCAATTTCTTGTTCTGGATGACTACCAGATTCAATTAACAAACTAGCAGCACCAAAACAGGTTTGCATGGCTAATTCTTGTGCTTCACGTGCTTCAAAACCTAATTGAATGGCTCCTTGAGTTGTAGCTCGAATTAAGCGCATCCAAAACGCAATGCCGCTGGCACAAATAACTGTTGCTGCTTGTATTTGCTCTTCAGGAATTTCTAGTGAACGCCCAAGGCGATTAAAAATTTCTAAAGCAAGCTTTACTTTTGCTTTTCCTTTTTCGTTACACGCTACACAAGTCATAGATTGCCCAACAGAAATAGCCGTATTAGGCATAGCTCTAATAATAAATCTGTCATCACCAACAGTAGACTCAATTCTTTCTATAGAATAACCCGTAATGGTTGAAATAATAACATGATTTTCAGTTAAATGAGGTTCTATCTTTTTTAAAATATTTTCAAGTTGTGATGGCTGAACAGCAAAAATTAAAATATCTGAATTTTTTACAGCTAAAACATTATCAGAGGTTGAAGTGACGCCTTTTGAACCTTCAAATTCCTTAAGAAGTTCTGTATTTCTTTTAGTTAAATATAAAGATGACATAGCATCATTTGCTATTAAGCCTTTTGCTATAGATTTTCCTAAATTTCCTGCTCCTATGATGGCTATTTTCATGATATTGTTATTGGTTGATGGTTCTTAGTTGTTGGTGTTTTAATCAAACTCTAAAAATACGTTGCTTTTAACTGCAATCCCATTGCTTCTTCTAAACCAAACATTAAATTCATATTCTGAATCGCTTGTCCGGAGGCGCCTTTTAATAAATTATCAATAATACTTGTAATAAGTAATTTGTTGTTATGTTTATGCAAATGAATCAAGCATTTGTTGGTATTTACCACTTGTTTTAAATGCAAGTCTTCATCAGAAACAAATGTAAACTTTGCCTCTTGATAAAATGCTTTATATAAATTCTTTGCTTCTTCTAAAGAACCATCAAAATTGGTGTAAACTGTTGCAAAAATGCCTCTGGAAAAATTTCCTCGATTTGGCATAAAAACAATTTCAGAAGAAAAACTTTCTTGTAATTGTTTAACAGATTGATTGATTTCGCCTAAATGCTGATGTGTAAAAGGTTTATAATATGAAAAATTATTGTCTCTCCAAGTAAAATGAGTGGTTTCTGTCAATGAAGTTCCTGCTCCAGTTGAACCTGTTACTGCATTTACATGTACATCACTTTTAATTAAATCATTCTTTGCCAAAGGCAATAATGCCAATTGTATAGCGGTTGCAAAACAACCTGGATTTGCTATGTAATCAGCTTTTTGAATAGCTTCTTTTTGAAGCTCGGGCAATCCGTAAATAAAAGTTTTATCATCAAAAAATTTATCTTTTTCTAATCGGAAATCATTCCCTAAATCAATAATTTTAGTGGTATCTGAAAACGTATTAGCTGATAAAAACTTCACCGAATTCCCATGTCCTAAACATAAAAACAACACATCGACATTTGGATTGATGGTATCAGTGAATTTTAAATCTAAACTACCTTCTAAATCTTGATGCACTTTACTAATTTTATTACCAGCATTTGATGTGCTGTAAACAAAATTAATTTCTGCTTCTTGATGAAACATCAATAATCTGATCAATTCTCCTGCCGTGTAACCTGCGCCTCCAATAATGCCGACTTGTATCATGCGTTTATGAGTTTACTTGATGGTATATTTTATTTTGATTACCAACAATTTTTATAAATCCTTTGGCTTCGTCTGGTGTCCAACCTTTACTTTCTTCACCATAACTTCCAAACTTTGCATTCATTAAATCGTGTTTAGAAACTATACCATCTAATGAGAAATGATAAGGTTTTAAACTCACTGTTACATCTCCACTTACTTTCTCTTGACTGCTCTGTAAAAAAGCTTCAATATTTCTCATGACAGGATCTAAATATTGCCCTTCGTGTAAATGCATGCCGTAGAAACTAGCTAAATATTCTTTATGTTGTAACTGCCATTTGGTAAGTGTGTGCTTTTCTAATAAATGATGTGCTTTTATGGTTATTAAGGCTGCAGGAGCTTCAAAACCTACTCGTCCTTTAATACCTACAATAGTATCACCTACATGAATATCTCTTCCTATGGCAAATGCAGAAGCAATATTATTCAATAATTCAATATTTTTTTGTGGTGCATTTTTAACACCATTTAATGCTACAAATTCACCTTTTTCAAAGGTAAGGATTACTTTTTCTTCTTCTTCTTTTTTTAATTGAGATGGATATGCTTCACTAGGCAATGCTTTTTCTGAAGTTAAAGTTTCTTGTCCACCAACACTAGTTCCCCAAAGTCCTTTGTTTATAGAATACTTGGCTTTCTCCCATGACATATCAATACCATTTTCTTTTAAATAGTCAATTTCTTCTTGTCTTGATAATTTTTCATCTCTAATAGGTGTCACAATTTGAATCTCTGGAGCTAGTGTTTGAAAAATCATATCAAATCTTACTTGGTCATTTCCTGCACCAGTGCTTCCATGCGCAATATACTCTGTACCAATTCCTTTAGCATACTCCACAATTTCTAAGGCTTGAATAATTCGTTCTGCACTTACTGATAATGGATAGGTGTTATTTTTTAATACATTTCCAAAAATCAAATACTTCACTACTTTTTGATAGAAGGTTGCTACGGCATCAATATTTTTATAGGTAGTCACACCCATTTTATAGGCATTACTTTCAATTTGTGCAATTTCTTCTTTTGAAAAACCCCCTGTATTGACGCTTACCGCATGCACTTCAAATTTTTTAGATAAACTTACGGCACAATAAGAGGTATCTAATCCGCCACTATAGGCAATTACTAATTTTTTTATGGTACTCATTTCTTATCTTTTTTTAAAAACATGGTCTCTTTAATATGTTTTAATCGTTGAAACACTTTTGTTTTAATCTGTTTTTTTTCATTAATATCTTTTGCTTTAGGGTCAAATAACATACCTGTACACAAACACATTTTTCTGTTGGTACGCGTTAAAACATCATAATTTTTACAGGTTTGGCAGCCATCCCAAAAGGTTGGATCGTCTGTTAATTCAGAAAACGGCACTGGTTTATAACCTAATTCGGTATTCATTTTCATAACGGCTAACCCTGTGGTAATACTAAATACTTTTGCGTCTGGGAATTTATTTCTTGAATGTTGAAATACTTTATGCTTAATTTTCTTTGCCAAACCAGCATTTCTGTAATCTGGATGTACAATTAAACCTGAGTTAGCTACAAACTTACCATGTCCCCATTTTTCAATGTAACAAAACCCTGCAAATTTATCGCCATCTAAAGCAATTACAGCGTTGCCATTTTCCATTTTAGTAGTAATATATTCTGGAATTCGTCTAGCAATACCTGTTCCTCTTACAGCAGCAGATTCCGCAATGGTTTCGCAAATAATTTCTGCGTATTTACTATGTGATTTATCAGCAATTACAATGTCCATGTATTGTATTGATTATCGAATTAAAATTTAAAAATGATGCTTTTCTTTAATGATGAACTGGACTCACCTAGTTCTTTACAAGACCTACAACCCTTACGGGCGACGTGGAAAAATATGGCACATAAAATAGTGGTTAATTGACCTACTAATTATATTTTGAAATGCTATGAATGAAACTTTGTACAATGTGATAAAAATTAAAATGACGTTTTGGTTTTACTAATCAGATATTAAAAGCGACGGCGTGTACTACGCGCGTGCAAACCGGGTGATGAAGGACGTATTTTATTTTTTAAAGTATTCATAGAGTAAAATTATAATTTTATTTTTTACTACTTGTAAAAAGACTTTACTTTTTTGAAAAAATTATCAAAACTCATACAAAAACTCATATTTGTTATGAATAATGTAGTTATTTATTCCTCAATTTGTCATATAAAAAAAGGAATTCATTTATTGAATTCCTTTTAGTCATTAAATGTTGTTAAAATACTAATTTACAGAGTTTTTATTTTAATGTTTTTAAAACTGACTTTATTACCATGGTCTTGTAATCCAATATGACCAGTTTGATGTTTACCAAAACCTTCCCAACCTTTAAACTTTGAGTTTTCTACCATGTTATCCCATTCTTCTCCATGAACAGGAAATTTCACAATCTCTGTTCCGTTTAAAGTCACACTTCCTTGTTTGGTTTTATGATTCACTTTTAAAACACATAAATTCCATTCATTAGCGGGTTTGCAAACATCGTGTTCTGGTTGTACCATGTCATATAAGGCTCCTGCTTGATGAAATTTAGGATTAGCCAAAGCATCAGGATGACGCTCGTTATCTAACACTTGAATTTCTGGGCCAGTCTGATAGGCTTCACTGTATTTTGGATCTTCAAAAACTCCCCAAAAAATACCACTATTACCTCCTTCTGATATTTTCCATTCCAGCGAAAGTTCAAAATTTGTAAAGGTGTCTTTAGTAATTATATTTTTACCTCCATTCCCACTAGGTATAAATACCATGGCGCCGTCTTCAATAACCCACTCTGGATACATACTGTCTGTTAAATAACCTCGCCAATTATCAAAAGAAGTTCCATCAAAAAGGACAACCCAATCTGATTCCGTTTTATCCATTACATTTTGAGTTTCACTCTCTACTTGTTTAGATTCTTTTTTTTCTTGTTTACACCCTATAATGGTTAATGCAAGAATAAAAATCAGCATTTGATTTTTCATTTTTGATACTTTTTAAAGTTTAAAACTATAATTCTCTTACCCAAACATTCCTGTAACTAACCCTACTATTATCTCCATGATCCTGAAGTTTTATTGGTGCATCGCCATGAGCCATATTTTTAGGCCAACCAATATATTCTGTAGTGCCTTTTATTTCATAATTATCTTGGATTAATACACCATTATGAAGTACCGTTATCGTTGCAGATTTTGTTTTATTTCCTTCGGAATCAAATTCTGGTTGATGATAAATAATATCATATACATTCCAATCACCTGTTTTTGAAGAGGCATTGGCCAATGGAATGGATTGCTTGTAAATGGATCCCACTTGCCCGTTTACATAGGTTTCATTATCATTATTATCTAATACTTGAACTTCATATCTGTTTTGAAGAAATATACCACTATTGCTTTTACTTTGGTTTGAACCCGTGTTTTCTGGTGAGGAACGCCATTCTATATGTAATTGAATGTTTCCAAAATTCCTTTTAGTTTGAATATCGCCAGTTCTATTATTCACGGTCATACTGCCATCATCATTCAAAATCCATTTTACCTGCGTTGAATCTACTGAAGATATCCATTTGTCAAAATTAGTCCCATCAAAAAGCACGATAGCATCTGAAGGTATTTTAGTTTCAGAATCTACCGTAACCACTTTAGGTTTAGGTTGCCAAATTTCAGTCTCATGTGGTTTTGTAGGCTCTTCTTGTGCTAAAGCAATGCTTTGATTGCTTGCAAACATGAGTATGCTTAAAATTCCAGTTGTTATTATTTTTTTCATTGTTGAATGTTTTATTTTTTTCTAAATGCCTAGAATTTGTTTTAGTTGATTTTCATCCGAATTGCCTCCACCTGCAAAATCGTCAAAGGCTTTATTAGTGGCTTCAATGATGTGGTTTGTAATAAAAGGAACGCCCTCTTTGGCGCCTTGTTCTGGACTTTTAATAACACATTCCCACTCTAAAACAGCCCAAACATCACAGCCATACTCGGTTAGTTTTGAGAACACTTTTTTGAAATCTACCTGACCATCTCCTGGAGAACGATACCGTCCAGCCCTATCTTTCCAATCGTTATAGCCACCAAAAGTTCCTTTTTTACCCGTTGGATTAAACTCAGAATCTTTAACATGAAAGGCTTTAATAAATTCGTGGTAATGATCAATGTAGGTAATATAGTCTAGTTGTTGAAGTACAAAATGTGATGGATCGTACAAAATATTCACACGTTTATGATTTCCGGTAGCTGCCAGAAAACGCTCAAAAGTATCGCCATCATGGATGTCTTCTACAGGATGAACTTCATAGCAAACATCTACGCCATTTTCATCAAATTCATTTAAAATGGGTAGCCAACGACTGGCAAGTTCTTTAAAACCAATTTCGACCAATCCTTTTGGTTGCTGAGGCCAAGGATGCATCATAGGCCATAATAAAGAACCTGAAAAAGTGGCATGTGCTTTTAATTTTAATCGTTTGCTAGCCAGCGCAGCATGCTTCATTTCTTGAATAGCCCATTCGGTTCTGTCTTTTGGTTTTCCTTTCAATTTGGTTGGCGCAAAAACGTCAAACATGATATCATGTGCTGGATGCACTGCCACCAATTGCCCTTGTATATGTGTAGAAAGCTCAGTTAATTCTAATCCATAGGAATTTATTTTCCCTAATAAATCATCACAATAGGTTTGACTTTCTGCTGCTTTTGTTAAATCGATTAAGCGTGGATCTAAAGTTGGCATTTGTATGCCCTTATAACCCAAATCGCTTGCCCATTTGCATAAACCATCCAATGAATTGAATGGGGCCTTATCATCCATAAATTGTGCTAAAAATATAGCCGGTCCTTTAATAGTTTTGATCATTTAATCAATGTTATCAATATTCACCCAAATATTACCTTTTTGGTGAGATTCTACCGATTTTTCTATAAAACTCATACCTCTAACGCCATCCATCATGGTTGGAAATTCCCCATGATTATAAGGCTCTTTATTAATTGCTTTTGAAACACCTTTATAAATATTACCCATAGAATCAAAAATACCTTCAGGATGACCAGGTGGTAATTTTGTTCCATCTAACGATAATTTAGAATTATAGGCATGGCCCGGCTTTAAAACTCGCAAAGGTTTTCCATCTTCCATTAAATAGAGGTAATTAGGATTTTCTTGTTCCCATTTTAATCCGGCTTTATCTCCATAGATTTTTACAATAAAGCTATTCTCTTCACCAGTTGCAATTTGACTGGTGCAGATAACCCCTTTTGCATTATTGCTGCAACGTAATAAAACCGTTCCATCAATATCCATTTTATTGTCTGAATACAGGTAATTTAAATCTGCTAAAACCGATTCAATTCTTAACCCTGTAACAAATTCAATCATATCAAAAGCGTGCGTACCAATGTCTCCAATACAACAACTAATTCCTGATTTTTCAGGATTTAAACGCCATGTGGTTGAGCGTTTTTCTTTATCATGAATGATTGGATTAATCCATCCTTGATAATATTGGGCATCCACTTTTTGTATGGTTCCTAACTCGCCATTTAAAATCATTTCGCGCATTTGCCGAATCATAGGATAACCCGTGTAGGTATAAGTAACCGCAAAAACTGTTTGAGCTTTTTTTAAAGTTTCATTTAAAATTTTAGCTTCTTCAAAAGTAGTGGTCATTGGTTTTTCACAAATAACATGAAAACCATTTTCTAAAAGCTTTTTAGCCATTGGAAAATGAAGAAAATTAGGCGTAAGTATAGATACTACCTGCATTCTTTCTGTTTCAGGAAGTTTTAACTCTTCTTGAATAAGCGTTTCAAAATCTTTATAAATTCTGTTAGTTGTCAACCCTATTCTTTCAGCAAAACCTATATTTTCTTCCCAAATTGGATTAAAAACACCACCTACAATTTGATATTTATCAAACATTGCTGAGGCAATTCTATGTAAAATTCCAATCAAAGAATCGCCACCACCGCCTAATATTCCTAACCTGATTTTTGTACTCATTAATTGTTTTTTTTAAGCTTTATATTCTACTTTTTCGTTTTTAAATAATAAGGCAAAAAATATAAAAACACCTATGGCAAATAAAGCTGGAAAAAGCCATACATCTTGCCAACTATGTGTGCTATCTGCCAAAATATTTTTATCAACAATTTTACCTGCTACCCAAAAACCGACCAACATCCCAACGCCATAAGTTGCTAAGGTTATCAACCCTTGAGCGGCACTTTTAACTTTGTCTCCTGCTTTGGAGTCGGTATAAATTTGACCAGATACAAAGAAAAAATCATAACAAATACCGTGTAATGCAATTCCTAGAACAATCATAAAAAATAAATCGCCTGCATTGCCATAAGCAAATAAAACATATCGTATTGCCCAAGCTAACATCCCAAACAAAATGGTTTTTTTGAAACCATATTTTTTAAAGAAAAATGGCAATAGTAACATAAAACCAACTTCGGATATTTGTCCTATTGAAGCCCAAGCCGTTGAGTTTTCAACTTTGAACTCGGTTAAAAAAGGGCTGATGTTCTGGTAATAAAAAGCGAGTGGAATGCATATTAAAACGGAAGAAATAAAGAACACTAAAAAATTTCTATCCTTTAATAATTTTAAGGCATCTAATCCAAGAATGTCTGAAAAATTAGTTTTTTCACCTTTACCTTGTGGTGGTGTTTTGGGTAAAACAAAACTAAAAACACCAAGAACAGCAGATGCAACTGCAACCATAGTAAATGTATTGGAAAGCATACCATTCCCTATATTTTCAATGGAATCCCATTTAAAAACAAAACTTATTATTAAACCTGCTAAAATCCAACCTATGGTTCCAAAAACTCTTACCATAGGAAATTGCTTAGCTGGGTCGCTCATTTGATTAAAGGAAACCGAATTCACTAAAGCCAACGTGGGCATATAGGCAATCATGTAACCCAAAATATACGGATAAAACGTTGAAAACTCTGTTGATTGAGACATTTGATACATTAAGAAAGCTCCTATAAGATGTAAGACACCTAAGATTTTTTCTGCGTTAAAAAACTTATCTGCAATCAATCCAATAATAAATGGTGCAATGATGGCTCCCCATGATTGGGTAGAATATGCCATGCCTGTTTCTGCACCTGTTGCATTTAAATTATTTCCTAAAAAAGACCCTAATGTTACAAACCATCCGCCCCAAATAAAAAATTCCAGGAACATCATAAAGGACAATTGATATTGAATTGATTTTTTCATTTGTGTATGTTTAGCTCGTTTTTTTAATTATTTTAATGCCATTACAGAATTTAACAACAAATTTTTAGTTGCCAGAATACCTTCATTTTCACTCAATCTGGTTCCTTCATATTCAACTCCTATAAAACCAGTATAGCCAGAATCTTTAACCAATTGAATGATTCTTGGGTAATCCAAAGTGGTTTCATTGCCGTTTTCATCAAAATCATAAGATTTTGCACTCACCGCTTTTGCAGCTGTCAACATCATTTTTATACCTTCATACTTGTCTGGATAGACTTCTTCACATTCTCCCCATTGAGCACCATCTTTTCTTTTAACACACCAGTTTCCAAAATCTGGCAAGGTACCGCAATTTGGCATATTGACTTGATGTATGGCATCCATTAATTTTGGAGCATCAGAAGATAACCAACCATGATTTTCGCATAGTACATTGATGTTTTTTGTAGCTGAATATTCAGATAATTTTTTAAGACCATCTACAACGGTAATTTTCCAAATTTCAGGGTCATTGGTCCCAAAAGTATTTACTCTTATAGAGTGACATCCTAATTTTTGAGCGGCATCCACCCATTTTTTATGATTTTCAACAGCTTTGTTTCGTTTAACCTCATCTGGATCGGCAAGGTCGCCTTCACCATCAACCATAATTAAAACATTGCTCATTCCACTTAATTGACTCATTGTTTTTAAAGAGTCAATTGTTTTATCAAATCCTAAAACTTCAATTTGTTTAGAGTATAATCCACTTACATATTCCAAGCCTTCAAAGCCCATGTCTTTTGCCATGGAAGCAAATTGAAAAGGATCGCCCTGCTCTTCTATCACAAACTTGTGTAAAGACCATTGCGCTAAAGACCATTTAAAAAAAGGTTTCGTATCGGTTTTGGTTTCTGTATCTATTTCTTTAGTTTCTTTCTTTTTGCTGTTAACACAGCCTACCAAAAGAAATAAAAAAAGAAGAAAAAATACTTGAGGTGCTTTTCTAGAAAGATTCATAGTTTTCGTTAATTAGTTTGTTTAAAAAAATTGAAATTGAAAAATATAAAAACAAATCAGGATTCTTGTGTATATTTATTCAGTGAAAGAATTTAGACAAATTCTCTTCTAAAAAATAAGCTCTAACATTTTTTGTCGGTATTCAAGCGGTGTACACTTTTCTTGTTTTTTAAATACCGTTGAAAAATATTGACTGGTTGAAAAGCCACAGGCAAAAGCCACTTCAGAAACCGTAAGAAATTCATTTGTTCTTAAAATTTGCTTTGATAGCTCGATACGCTTTATCATTAAATATCGCATGGGAGTTAAATTGGTCAACTGCTTGCAATGATGTGTAAATCTAGTTAATCCAACACCGGCAGATTTAGACATGTCTTCAATGGTCCAAGCTTCAGATAAATTATTATCCAGTTCACTTAAAAACAATCTGACACTTCTGGAGCTATCGGTAAGCTCTTCGTTAAGTTCTACCTCATCTTCAACCAATAAGTCTAAAAGAAGAATCAATAAATAATTAATCAACAGCCTTATTCTTGATGAATTACTTCCATTATTATCTGTATCTACAGCTTTTCCAATACGCTGAAAGCAATCTCTTATTCGTTTGTCCGCTTTCCACATGACTTTCTCATTCTGTCTGAGTATCATGGTGAGCTTTTCAAGATCATTTGGTGCCAACATAATCCAATCTGGCCAGACCCAATTTTGATGCGGTCTTCGAACCTCTAAATCTAAAATTACCCAATAAAACTTTCCCATTCCAATGGTAGGATTGCCTACTTTATGGGCTTCCCATGGCCTTGTAATGGTGAGGTAATTAGGCAAAAGATCCATTTGTTGATTTTGTTGGGCATAAGGCATGGTGCCGGATTCTAAAAAATGAATTTCAATCCCTTCATTTCTGTGCCAGTCCAAACCCCAATCCTGAGGTTCACTGGCATCCCAATACCCTACACTATTTAATCCTAAAGTATCATCTGTTAATCTGTCTCCAGGATATGTAAATCTGGCTAAAGCTTTTAATTTTAGTTTTTTTCTTTTAACAGCATCAATAAGAGGTAAGCAGGTATCTGCTTGATAAACGATGCCATCTGCTTCAAAAGGTGTTATTTTTTGTATATTTATCTTCACTGAAAAAAATTAAACACAATTATTATGCAAAATACTTAATTTGGCGAGAAATGTATAATTTATAAAGCATTTAATTATCAACTTAATAAAAAAATTCATACTTAAATGATTAATAGCAAATTTAAAGTTTCAAATGAAGAATACGATGCTATTGTAGTTGGCACAGGTATTTCAGGAGGTTGGGCTGCCAAAGAATTATGTGAAAACGGCTTAAAAACATTGGTTCTTGAGCGTGGCAGAATGGTTAAACATATTGAAGACTATCCAACTGCACACCTTGATCCTTGGGATTTTCCTAATGGTGGTGCGGCTACTCAAGAAACCAAAGAACGAATGCACAAACAGCATAGAACTGGCTATGTAACTCAAGAAGCCCGTAAACATTTTTTTGTAGATGATTTGAAGCATCCTTATAATGAAGACAGACGTTTTGACTGGATTAGAGGCTATCATGTAGGTGGTCGTTCTTTAATGTGGGGAAGACAAAGTTATAGATTAAGTGATATTGATTTTGAAGCCAATAAAAAAGACGGTATTGCTGTAGACTGGCCTGTGCGTTATAAAGATATTGAACCTTGGTATGATAAAGTTGAAGAATTTATTGGGGTTAGTGGTGAAAACTTAGGATTGCAACAACTGCCAGACCAAAAGTTATTGAAACCCATGAACCTTAATTGTGTTGAAGAACATTTTAAAAGTAAAGTTGCTGAAAATTTTGATGACGGCAGACTTATAACCATTGGTAGAACAGCACATATTACAGAAGGCACAAAACCTGGTTTAGGAAGAAGCACTTGTCAATATAGAAACAGATGTATGAGAGGTTGCCCATTTGGAGCTTATTTTAGCAGTAATTCCTCAACACTTCCAACGGCCGAAGCTACTGGAAACATGACTTTAAGACCGAACTCCATCGTGCATGAAGTTATCTATGATGATACTACCAAACAAGCAACAGGTGTAAAGGTCATAGATGCTGAAACTAAAGAATCTGTGGTGTATCAAGCTAAAGTTATTTTCTTATGCGCATCATCTATGGCATCGGCCTCCATTTTGCTTCAATCAAAATCCGAACGTTTTCCAAACGGTTTAGGAAATGATAGTGGTGAGCTAGGACATAATGTTATGGACCATCATTTTCATGTAGGAGCTCAAGCAAAAGCTGATGGGTTTGAGGATAAATATACCAAAGGCAGAAGAGCCAATGGCATTTATATTCCAAGATTTAGAAATCTTGGAGGCAAAACAAATACTAACGAATTTATTAGAGGCTATGGCTATCAAGGTAGTGCTACTAGAAGTAACATGTCAGAATCTGTTGCCGAATTAAAATATGGCCCAAAATTAAAAGAAGCCATTTTAAAACCTGGCGAGTGGAATATTGGCATAACCGCCTTTGGAGAAACCCTTCCTGACCATAAAAATAGGATGTATTTAGATTATGATAAACTAGACGAATGGGGCTTACCAACTATAACTTTTGACGCAGATTTCGGCGAAAACGAGCTAGCCATGCGCAAAGACATGAAAGAACAAGCCGTAAAAATGTTAGAAGCTGCAGGGTTTAAAGATGTTCAAGGTTATGATAATGCAGAAGGTAGAGCTATGGGATTGGGCATTCATGAAATGGGAACCGCCAGAATGGGTAGAGACCCTAAAACCTCCGTTTTAAATGAATACAACCAAATTCATGCCTGTAAAAACGTGTATGTTACAGATGGTGCTTTTATGACCTCAGCCGGTTGCCAAAACCCATCATTAACCTATATGGCATTTACAGCCAGAGCCGCAAATCATGCTGCAGAACAATTGAAAAAAAATAACGCCTAAAACTTTTAAAATGAAAAGAAGAGAAGCATTAAAAAATTTAGGGTTTGCCACAGGCTTTTTTGTTGCAACACCAGCCATAGTTAGTATATTGCAAAGTTGCACAAGCGATGTTAAAACCTGGGTTCCAGAATTTTTAACACTTGAACAAGGCATTGTATTAACTAATTTAGTAGATATTATTTTACCAAAAACCGATTTGCCATCAGCAACAGAGATGAATGTTCCTCAATTCATTGATAAATACGTTAATGAAGTGTTAGATATAGAAAGTCAAGAGCAAGTTAAAGCAGCATTTAGCACGATGGTTTCTATACTAAAACCAAAAACAGAAGATCCTATCGATAAATTAACTCCACAAAATTACAAAGCGCTTTTAGATAAGTATATGTTAATTAAAGGAGAAATTGATGAAGAAAGAGTGGCAAATCCTGAGTCTTTAGAATTGACTAAATCTGAATTTTTAAATTCTTTAAAATGGATGACTATCAATGCTTATGTTACAACAGAACAAATTGGTGAAACCGTTTTAAAATATGACCCAATTCCAGCGGCTTACTATTGTGGTGATTTACAAGAATTAACAGGCGGAAGATCTTGGTCTCTTTAACACTATAAGGTTTTTTCTTGTATGAATATTACTCGTTTTATTGTTAAATTATTTGTTTCAGTTTTATTAGTTTTTCTTTTAACCAATTGTCAAAATAAAGATAAAAAAGGTGAAGAAAACTGGATAAAACTTTTTAATGGCAAAGACTTAACTGGATGGATAGTAAAAATAGGTGGTCATTCGTTAAACGAAAATATTCACAATACTTTTAGAGTTAAAGATGGACTTTTAAAAGTTTCATATGATGGTTATGAAGATTTTGGAGAATCATTTGGTCA
The DNA here is from genome assembly GCA_002784145.1 of Flavobacteriaceae bacterium CG_4_10_14_3_um_filter_33_47. Classification (GTDB taxonomy): domain Bacteria; phylum Bacteroidota; class Bacteroidia; order Flavobacteriales; family Flavobacteriaceae; genus Yeosuana. The sequence goes on from PFKE01000095.1 coordinate 30,638, forward strand.
TATTTTTTATAAAAACCCTTTTTCAAATTATATTTTAAAATTGCAATATAGGTTTGTAGGTGAACAAGTTAAAGGTGGACAAGATTGGGCTAAAAAAAATAGTGGCGTCATGATTCACTCACAATCACCAGAAAGTATGGATTTAAATCAAGCCTTTCCGGTTTCATTAGAAGTTCAATTATTAGGCGGTATTGAAAAACCTATAGAACGTTCAACAGGCAATCTTTGTACTCCCGGAATGCATGTTACTATAAATGATACATTCACTACAGAACATTGTATCCCTTCAAACGGACCAACGTTTTATGGAGATGAATGGATTGATTTAGAAATTGAAGTACATCATGATTCATTAATCATTCACAGAATAAATGGAAAGGAAGTTATTAAATACTCAAAACCCATATTTGGTGGTGAATTTAACACAAACTTTCAGGAAGGTAACCCTGTAAAAGGTGGTTATATTTCATTACAAAGTGAAAGTCATCCTATTGAATTTAAAAATATAAAATTGTTAGAGCTAAAGTCATAATCTTTAAAAACCACCCATAAATGAAAACAAACCATAAAACAGACAGACGTTCATTTATTAAAAAATCAACCTTAACAGCACTCGGAATTTCAATCATCCCAAGACATGTCTTAGGTCGAGGTTTTATGGCTCCTAGTGATAGACTGAACATAGCTATCGTTGGAGCTGGTGGCAAAGGGTTAAGCGATACCATTAATGTTTACAACCATGGCGCATCCAATATAGCGGCCATTTGTGATGTAGATTGGTCCAGAGCGTCAAAAGCTTTTGAATTGTTTCCAAATGCCAAAAAATTTAAAGATTACCGGATCCTTTTGGAGGACATGAAAGATATTGATGCCATTACGGTATCTACACCAGATCATACACATGCCGTCATTACATTAGCTGCCATGCAATTAAACAAACATGTCTATGTCCAAAAACCTTTAACACACAGTATTTATGAAGCACGTGTGCTTACTGAAGCCGCTAATAGATATCAAATAGTATCACAAATGGGAAACCAAGGCGCTTCAGGTAAAGGAGTACAAACCATGATAGAATGGTTTAATTCTGGGATCATTGGAACCGTAAATCAAGTTCACGTGTGGACCAATAGACCGGTTTGGCCACAAGGCATTAAAACTCCCACAGAAAAACCAGCAGTGTTAGATGGTTTGGATTGGGATTCATGGATTGGTCCAGCTCAATGGGTAGATTATCATCCGTTATACCATCCATTTAAATGGCGTGGTTGGTGGAATTTTGGAACTGGTGCTCTTGGCGATATGGGTTGTCATTTAATGGATCCGCCTTATAGGGTTTTAGGGCTAGGGTATCCTACCGAAGTAGAAAGTAGCATAGGATCAATTTTCACCCAAGATTGGACCCCGGATTATTACCCAGAATCCTGTCCGCCTTCATCAAGAACACAATTAAAATTTGCTGCTACCGATAAAAATCCATCTGAGGTAAAACTAAACTGGACTGATGGTGGTTTACGTCCGTTTCATCCAGAATTGATTCCAGCAGACCATCCAATTGGTGATGAAGATAGTTCAAATGGTGTTATTATGATGGGCGATAAAGGAATTATGACTTGTGGAACTTATGGTTTAAACCCTAAAATATATTTAAATACAGGTGAGCTTATTAAGCCAACAGCTTTAACAGACGATGACAAACCATCATTACCAGAAAATGGACATCAAGCAAAATGGGTTGAAGCCTGTAAAGATGGTTTTGGAAGTAAAAAACATAAATCGTTAACGTCTTCCTTTGATTTTGCTGGCCCACTTACAGAATCTATTTTAATGGGCAACTTGGCTATAAGAAGTTATAATTACAGAGAAAAAATTGGGAATGCCTTTGAATATCCTGGTCGCAAAAAATTACTTTGGGATGGTATTCATATGAAAATAACCAATTTCGAACCTGCTAATCAATTCGTAAAACGAACTTACAGAGAAGGTTGGAAATTGGATTAATTATTTTAGTTGCTGTTTACTTAACAATAAAAAGCCCTCGCATCATGGCATAATGTGCCGGAAAACTGCACAAAAATTCGTATGTCCCTATCTCAGGTGCATCAAATTCTATGGTTGTTACTTGCCCGCCACCTATAATGTCCGTATGTGCAATAACATCTTCAGTCCCTTTTGGGATGTATTTATTATCTTTTTGAGTTGACGCCGCTATAGCAAACGCAATTAAATCAACCTCTGGTTTTAATAACACAAAATTATGACCCATTACATTCACATCTAATTTACCTATGTGCCTTAATGTAAGTCTCACTTTTTGACCCGCTTTAACTTTAATTTCTTTAAGATTAAACTGCATCATATCATTCGCAGTTAAAACAATATTAGCAACATTGTCATCTGCTTTATTTGTTTCAGCTTCTTTCTGTGCAGCCGATTTTTCATACGAAAAACCTTCTGTCTTTTTTTCTTCTTTACCGCCACAATTAAAAAATAATGCAGCAGATAAAAGAGCTAATAATTTAATTTTAATACTTTTCATTTTCTATATTTTAATCGGTCTAAAATAAAAAATTAAGACTTGATTTTCTAATTAAACGTTTACAAAATATAATCTGTACTGATAAAATTAGAACTTTTCTTATCCAGCAATTCTTTTAAGATTGAATTATTATAATCATTGTCTTTTGAAGCTACAAAAGTTCTAATGGAGAATGACCGCAACGCATCATGAACACTCAAGGTACTAAATGCAGAATCTTTTCTACCTGTAAATGGATAAACATCTGGCCCACGTTGACACGAGCTATTTAAATTAACCCTACAAACCAAATTTACCAAGGTATCAATTAAAGGTGCTAACTTATTGACATTTTTACCAAATACACTAACCTGCTGACCATAATTAGATTCTGCCATATCATCCAATGGTTCAGAAATTTTATTAAATGGTACTATAGGAATTATGGGACCAAACTGTTCTTCTTTATAAACCCGCATGGATTTATTGGCTGGGTATAAAACAGCTGGAAATATATAATTCTCGGTTCTTACACCGCCTTTTTCATTGATGATTTTTGCTCCTTGCTTTGTAGCATCTTCTATCAATTCTTGAATGTATGCTGGTTTATCCTTTTCAGGAAGCGGTGTAAGTTTTACTCCAGGTTCCCATGGATTTCCAAATTTAAGTGCGTCTACACGTAAGGCAAATCGTTTTTTAAATTCATCCACAATATCATTATGGACATACAACACTTTTAAAGCAGTACAACGTTGCCCGTTAAAAGACAAGGTTCCTGCAATGCATTCATCTATAGTTAAATTTAAATCAGCATCAGGCAATACAATGGCCGGATTTTTAGCTTCTAAACCCAAAACCAAACGCAATCTGTTTTTCTTAGGATGAATGGTTTGCAAGGCATTGGCAGACGTGCTGTTTCCTATTAAGGCAAGCACATCAATTTTTCCAGTTTCCATAATGGGTGAAGCAACCGCTCTTCCTCTACCAAAAATGATGTTGACCACACCTTTTGGGAAGCTTTTGTGAAATGCTTCTAAAAGAGGCGATATAAGAAGAACGCCATGTTTAGCTGGTTTAAAAATGGCTGTATTACCCATAATTAAGGCCGGAATCAACAAACAAAATGTTTCATTTAACGGATAATTATATGGCGCTAAGCACAATACAACTCCCAAAGGTCCGCGTCTTATATGAGCATAAATGCCATCGCTTTTATTGAACTTGGCACTATCACGATCCATTTGCTTGTAATCTTCAATAGTGTCGTAAATATAATCGACGGTTCTGTCAAATTCTTTTTGAGAATCGGGTAAATTTTTTCCTATTTCCCACATCAATAACTTAACCACTTCTTCCCTCTTGGTTTTCATCATCTCTACAAAAGTCTCCATGCATTTTATTCGATCTGAAACTTTCATGGTTGGCCACAAGCCTTGCCCTTTATTATAGGCCAAACAGGCTGAATCAAGCGCCTCTAAGGCTTCTTCTTTCCCTTGATTTGGAATACTTCCTAACAACGTTGGTTTATAATCTCTAGTGGAAGAAATGGTGGAATAGACATTCGTGGTTTCACCTTTCCATGGTTTTAATTCTCCTGAAACTAAGTAGGTGTTTTGATGTAAAAGCGTGTGAATTTTATAAGCTTCTGGAATTTCTGTAAAAGGTATATTCATATGAAAAATTTGGTTAACTATGTATAAGCTAATATACTTATATTTTTACTGTGAATTTATTTATTGAAAAATATATATTAAAAAAATGTGATATTTTTATGCTTTTAATTACTTGAAAACAAATTACTTACATCGAAAACGTTTTCGTATGACAATGTTAAAAAATAAGATTTAAAATATATTAAAAAATTAAAAGCCGATACATGATTAACGTATCGACTTTTACTTCATTGTTCCAATTAAAAATAAAATTGGGTCTTTATTTAGTAGATAAATCTTTAAACAATAGGTTTCATTGCGGTCATGGATGCTCTTAAGAAAGTTCCTATTTTCTCAACAGGATGATTTCTTAAAGCAGCGTTAACTTCAATTAGTTTAGCGTTATCAACTCCTTTACCGTTGTCTTTTGCGTATGCTTTTCCAATAACATCGGTATCTATTTTTTTCATAAAATCAGCTAATAAAGGTTTACAAACATGATCAAATAAATAGCAACCATATTCAGCTGTATCAGAAATTACACTGTTCATTTCGTATAACTTACGTCTTGCAATGGTGTTTGCAATAAGCGGCGTTTCGTGTAATGATTCATAATAAGCAGATGCATCAATAATTCCAGAGTCTGTCATAGCTTCAAAAGCTAATTCCACACCTGCTCTTACCATGGCTACCATTAAAACACCATTGTCATAGTATTCCTGTTCAGAAATTTCAAAATTTCCAGCTGGTGTTTTTTCAAAGGCTGTTTCGGCTGTAGCAGCTCGCCATGTTAAAAGGTTTTTGTCGTCATTTGCCCAATCTTCCATCATGCCTTTTGAAAAGTTTCCTTCCATGATGTCGTCCATATGCTTTTGAAATAGCGGACGCATAATCTCTTTTAATTCTTCTGAAAGCTCAAACGCTTTAATTTTTGCTGGGTTGGAAAGTCTATCCATCATATTGGTAATACCACCATATTTTAACCCTTCGGTAACAGTTTCCCAACCGTATTGAATTAATTTAGATGCATATCCTGGCTCGATACCTTTTTCAATCATTTTATCAAAACAAAGAATAGAACCTGTTTGTAACAACCCGCAAAGAATGGTTTGCTCACCCATTAAATCACTTTTAACTTCAGCGACGAAAGACGATGCTAAAACACCAGCTCTATGGCCACCTGTAGCTGCGGCATAAGCTTTTGCTTGCGCCCAACCTTTTCCTTCTGGATCATTTTCTTCATGAACTGCTATTAATGTTGGAACACCAAAACCTCTTTTATATTCTTCTCTTACTTCTGTTCCTGGACATTTTGGAGCGACCATAATTACGGTTAAGTCTTTACGTATTTCAGTACCTTCTTCAACGATATTAAACCCATGAGAATAAGACAATGTTGCCCCTTTTTTCATTAAAGGCATAATGGCTTTAATAACACTGGTATGTTGCTTGTCTGGCGTAAGGTTTAGGACTAAATCGGCTGTTGGAATTAACTCTTCATAAGTTCCAACTTTGAAATTATTACTGGTTGCTTTTTGATAGGATGCTCGTTTTTCCGCAATAGCCTCTGACCGTAATGTGTATGATATGTCTAAACCAGAATCTCTCATATTCAATCCTTGATTTAACCCTTGTGCGCCACAGCCCACGATTACGATTTTCTTTCCTGATAAAACATTGACGCCATCTTCAAATTCTGAAGCATTCATAAATCTACACTTTGATAATTGATTTAATTTATCTCTTAACGACAGTGTGTTAAAGTAATTTCCCATTTCTTGTTTTTATTGATTATTAAATGCCTTGAGCATTTCTGTTATTTTCATTTCACTTTTTGTTACTGATATGCGCCCTGAACGTACAAATTGCATGATGCCAAACACATTTAAATCTCTGCGAAGTGATTCTATTTCGTGACGTCTTCCCGATTTTTCCAATACGAAAAATTCCTTATTTACGGTTACAATTTGCGAATTACTGTCTTTAATGATGTTTTGAATTTGAGGTTCTTCAAACAATAAGACTGACTTTATTTTGAACATACAGGATTCGGTATAAATAGTTTCCTCATCGGTATGATAATAAGCCCGTATGGCTTCAACTTGTTTTTCTATCTGTTTTACAATTTTTTTGGCTTGTGCCTCGGTGATATTAACCACAATAACAAACCTATTAACGCTTTCAATTTCTGATTGAGAGGTTGTTAAACTTTCAATATTGATATGTCTGCGCTGAAAAATTGCCGAAATACGGTTTAATAATCCAATATTATTTTCGGTATAAACCGAAATAGTAAATGTTTTTATTTGTTCATCCATTTTTATAAAAGATAAAAGAGAAAAGATGTTACAGAAAAGATAGCTTTGACTTTGCCAAACCCTATTTTGTAAATGCAATCATCTTTATTCTCTGTTCTATTTTCTTTGCACTATTTTTAACTTAATCTAATATCTGAAACCGATGCTCCAGAAGGAATCATTGGAAATACATTGTCTTCTTTTTCAACACAAACTTCCAAGAAGTAAGCTTCTTTACAAGCAATCATTTCTTTCACTGCATCTGCTAATTCTTCACGTTTTTTAACACGTTTTGCCTCGATGTAATACCCTTTTGCTATGGTTACAAAATCTGGATTTGTCATTTCTGTTGATGCATAGCGTTTATCAAAAAATAATTGTTGCCACTGGCGCACCATTCCCAAAAACTCGTTGTTTAAAACAACTATTTTAACAGGTACTTTTTGCTGAAAAATAGTGCCTAATTCTTGAATGGTCATTTGATAGCCCCCATCTCCAATAATGGCCACAACTTCTCTCTGTGGAGCCGCCATTTTTGCTCCAATGGCAGCAGGTAGTGCAAATCCCATGGTTCCTAAACCACCCGAGGTAATATTACTTTTAGTGATGTTGAAATTAGAATATCTACATGCAATCATTTGATGTTGACCAACATCGGATACAATAGCTGCATTTCCTTTTGTTTCTATATTAATTTGATTTAATACTTCACCCATCGTTAATCCTTCTTTTGTAGGGTGTAAGTCATCTTTTATAACTTTTTCAAACTCAATATCATATAAGGCTTTAAATTCTTGAAGCCATGCTGTATGAGATTTCGTTTCCAATAATGGTAATAATGCTGCCAAACTTTCTTTAGAATCACCAAGAACGGCAACATCAGTTTTCACGTTTTTATCAACTTCGGCTGGATCAATTTCAAAATGAATAATCTTAGCTTGTTTTGCATAGGTATTTAAATTACCCGTTACTCGGTCATCAAAACGCATGCCTATGGCAATAAGCACATCGCACTCATTGGTTAATTTGTTTGGTGCATAATTACCATGCATTCCAACCATTCCAATGTTTAATGGATGTGATGTTGGCAAAGCCGAAGCACCAAGAATAGTCCAAGCTGCAGGAATTCCAGCCTTTTCTATCACAGCCTTTAATTCATCTTCAGCTTTTCCTAAAATAATACCTTGACCCCAAACTATCATTGGTTTTTTTGCATTGTTGATGAGTTCAGCAGCAGCTTCAACCAATTTAATATCAATATTAGGTATTGGGTTATAACTTCTTATACCTGTGCATTTTTTATAAGAAAAATCGAATTCCTCAAATTGCGCATCCTTTGTGATATCAATCAGCACTGGTCCTGGTCTTCCACTTTTTGCAATGTAAAAAGCCTTAGCAATGACTTCAGGAATTTCAGACGCTTTGGTTACTTGATGATTCCATTTAGTTACAGGAGTAGAAATACCAACAATATCAGTTTCTTGAAAGGCATCGCTACCTAATAAATGAGAGGAAACCTGCCCTGTTATACAGACTAAAGGTGTAGAATCTATTTGGGCATCAGCAATACCGGTAATTAAATTGGTTGCTCCTGGACCTGATGTTGCCATTGCAACACCAACTCTACCAGAAATACGAGCATATCCTTGTGCTGCGTGAGTGGCTCCTTGCTCATGACGAGTTAACACATGATGAATTTGATCTCTAAACTTATACAACTCATCATATACTGGCATAATGGCTCCTCCAGGATAACCGTATAAAATATCTACGCCTTCTGCAATCAGACATCTTATAATGGCTTCACTACCCGTTATTTTAATGGTTTGTTGAGTCGCTTCCTTTGTTTTATTTTTTGTTTCTATATTCATACGATTAACTTAAATTCCATCGGTAACACATCCTTTTGATGCTGATGAAACGGTTCTTGCATATTTAAATAATATTCCTTTATTATGTTTTAGGGCTGGGGCAACCCACAGTGCTTTTCTTTTAGATAATTCTTCATCAGAAAGTAATACGTTTATGGAATTATCTTCAGCACTAATTTTAATTTTATCACCTGTTTTTAACATCGCTATAGTTCCACCCGTTTGTGCTTCTGGGGTAATATGCCCAACCACAAAACCATGAGTACCTCCAGAAAAACGACCATCAGTTATCAATGCTACAGATTTTCCTAAACCTGCACCCATGATGAGCGAGGTAGGTTTTAACATTTCTGGCATTCCAGGCCCTCCTTTAGGTCCAACATAACGAATGACGACAACGTCTCCTTTTTCGACTTCACCATTTGAAATTCCTGTATTTGCAGCTTGCTCACCATCATAAACAACCGCTTTTCCTTCAAACACCAATCCTTCGTTTCCTGATATTTTTGCTACAGCACCTTCGGTCGCCAAGTTTCCATAAAGAATTTGCAAATTGCCGGAAGATTTTAAGGCTTTATCTTTTGGGTAAATAACATCTTGATCATTTTCAAACTTGAGTGGTTCCACATCTTTTAAATTTTCAGCCAAGGTTTTTCCTGTTACGGTCATACAATCACCATGTAAATAGCCATTATCTAATAAATATTTCATGACGGCTGGCGTTCCACCAATGCCATGAACATCTTCCATTAAATATTTTCCGCTAGGTTTTAAATCGGCTATCAACGGTGTTCTATCGCTAACGCGTTGAAAATCTTCTAAAGTAAACTCAATATCCGCAGCATGTGCAATGGCTAAGAAATGCAATACGGCATTTGTTGAACCACCTAGGGCATTAACCAATGCAATAGCATTTTCAATAGATTTTTTAGAAATGATATCTAATGGTTTTAAATCTAATTCCAGAAGATTTTTTATCGCTCTTGCTGTTCTTTCACTTTCTGATAATTTATTAGGATTTTCAGCAGGAATTGAAGAATTATATGGCAATGCAAAACCCATGCACTCTATGGCCGAAGCCATAGTATTGGCAGTGTACATACCGCCACAAGCACCTGCGCCTGGAATGGCACTTTTTATAATTTCTTTATATTCTTCTTCATCAATCTCACCTGCAACTTTTTGCCCTAAAGCTTCAAAAGCAGAAACTATATTTAATTTTCTTCCTTTGTATTTTCCTGAAGCTATCGTTCCACCATACATCATAATAGATGGGCGATTTAAACGCAACATAGCCATAACGGCGCCTGGCATATTTTTATCACATCCAACAATAGAAATAAGTGCATCATAACTTTGGGCGTTTACAACCGTTTCAATAGAATCTGCTATAATATCTCTTGACACTAATGAATAATTCATGCCCGATGTCCCCATAGAAATACCATCTGAAACACCAATGGTATTAAACCCTAAACCAACTAAACCAGCAATATTACACTCTATTTTCACCTGATCTTTTAAGCCATTTAAATGCATGTTACAAGGATTTCCGTCATATCCTGTGCTAACTATTCCCACTTGCGCTTTTTTCATATCCGCATCTGTCAACCCTACAGCATATAACATGGCTTGAGAGGCTGGCTGAGATTCGTCTTGTGTTAATCTTTTACTGTGTTTATTAAGTTCTTTCATTTATTTTTTTACTCGTATGTTTAGTTTTTTCTGTAGTTTAAAAACCATGTGTTTTTAAAATTTTGATCGAAATTAAATCTTTACATATTTAATAAATCAACCCTTTACATTTTAAGTTTAAATTCAGCACACTTTAAATTGACTTATTTTATTGATTTTCATATATTTAGTTTGTATTTTTTATGATGTTCAATGTTAAAAAAAATGAATAAAAAACCCTTCCATTTTGGCAACTATTTTAAATTTTATTAAATCATTCCCTGGCCTTGTGAAATGATAACAATATCACTAATTGAAATGATATTTAAAAAAAGACAAAAAATAGTCTCCATTCTTTTTATTTTTTTAATTTTGCAGCTAAATAACAGAGGAAAGATTTGACTGATTGCAACCTCTTATGCTATTGTAAATAGCATAATAAAAATGCTAAAGGCAGTGTAAACTTCCTTTGACGTATTCGTCAAATCTTCATATAAATTTCATAACATGGCATATTTATTTACTTCAGAAAGTGTATCTGAAGGTCATCCAGATAAAGTAGCAGACCAAATTAGCGATGCTTTAATTGATAATTTTTTAGCATTTGATGTAAACTCAAAAGTAGCTTGTGAAACTTTGGTAACCACAGGACAAGTTGTGCTTGCTGGTGAAGTTAAATCAAACACCTATTTAGATGTTCAAAAAATCGCAAGAGATACTATTAATAGAATTGGTTATACAAAAAGTGAATATATGTTTGATGGTAATTCTTGTGGTATTTTTTCAGCCATTCATGAACAATCTGAAGACATAAACCGTGGAGTTGACAGAGCAAATAAAGAAGAGCAAGGCGCTGGAGACCAAGGCATGATGTTTGGTTATGCAACGAACGAAACTGAAAATTATATGCCTTTAGCACTGGATTTGTCTCATCGGATTTTGATTGAGCTAGCTGCTTTAAGAAGAGAAAATAAAGACATAACCTATTTAAGACCAGACTCAAAAAGCCAAGTAACCATTGAGTATAGCGATGATAACATGCCTCAACGCATTGATGCCATTGTAGTTTCTACACAACACGATGAGTTTGATATAGATAACGTCATGCTGGCTAAAATTAGAAAAGATATTATTACTATTCTTATCCCAAGAGTTATTTCTAAACTTCCTGAACATATACAAGCCTTATTTAACGACAAC
>PFKE01000122.1 GCA_002784145.1 Flavobacteriaceae bacterium CG_4_10_14_3_um_filter_33_47
CCCATATTAAACCCAACAGAGAACACATTGAGGTGGTGTCTTTAGAAAGAAATCATATTAATTTTTATAGAAATAAGCTTAAGTTTTTAAAAGATAAAGACAGGTTTACTATTCTTTAAATTCTAAAATATCTGAAACTCCCCAATCGGCACGAATTTCGATTTCTTTAAAAAAGCTAACCTTTTCTGGTTGAATTTTTTTTAAGTAATTACCTGTGTCAAATATTTTGTTGCCATTGGCATCATGAATCACTCGGATAAAATATTTTCCAGGATCTAAATTCAAAAAATCAATGGCTTCAGCCTTGGTAGCGTACTGTTCAAATTTAACCTCATCTTTTTCATTGGTCAATTGTAAAATAATTGGATATTTCGCATTGACCAAGGTAAATCGTGCATATCCAAAATCCGATTCTTTTTTGGTTCTTACATTATAATTCAAAGTGTCGTTAACATTCCCAAAAAAATCGGTAAACCCTTCAGGCAGCACTCTAATTTTATAAGTGCTTTCTGCACTTTTCTTAAAGTTTATGATGTAATTATTGTTTATGCTATCAAACAAAGATGAAAATTCAATAAAAGTAGAATCTTTATCCATAATGCTTATTTTTGAAGTGTCAAAGGTTTTAAAAGGAATGCTTCCGTTGATGATAAAATCTTCTTGATACCCAATAGAACTTGTAGGGGAAGCTTTAATGGTTAACGAATCACGTTTTAATTGGCGTAGTTTTACCGTGTATTCTTTTTCAAATTCAACATTAGAAACTTTAAAAAGGATGGAGTCCACTTCAAGTTTTGGTTTGTACCAATAATAAAGAGAATCTGTTTTAACGTCTTTTGTAATGTGATAATCAAAGTCTTCAGGAACTTCTGAAAGCAATGTAATGTTCATGTTTTTATAATCGCCTTCATAACCAAAAACCACTTTTTCACCAGCAATCAAAGACGGTCTAAAAGCTTTAAAATCTAAATCTTCACTGAATAATTTTAGATTATAGCTTGTATCTGTTGGGATGGTTATAAATTCTTTGTAAAACCCAATTTTATCTGTTTTTTGCTGGAATTTATTATCGCCATTTCCGTCTTTTAAGGCATACAGCATGTACGTACCTGCTTTAATGTTTTCAATAGAAAACGTACTAACACTATCTAAAGTGTTGGTAATGTACTTTGGCGTTTCTTTATAAATAATGGAATCACTAAAAGTAGAATCTACTTCATATAAACCAACCGATACAAAGGTGTCCGGTTTTCTTTTTAAAGCATCAAAAATTTGCCCATTAACGGTTAATGAATCAATATAATCACCTGTAGAAAAAACGTAGCGGTAATAAGGAAACAGATTGTCTTCGTTATTGTCTGAAATACTATTTCCAAAATTAAACGCATAGGTTGTATTAGGTTGTAAGGTGTCATAAATTTTAATGGTAATGTACTTGCTTGCGCCTCCTAAAGGAGTTATTTCTGGTTGAGTTTTCATTGGAGGCGAAATAATTAGTTGTTTTTGAAGGTCTTTAATTTTGATATACTCATCAAAATACACTCTAATTTCTTTTCCTTTAAAATTTGTTGAATAATTCTCTGGTTCAGATTTTACAATAGTGGGAGGAATGAGGTCTTCTTTACCACCGGTAGGCGTTCCTTTATTAGCACAATTAATAAACACAAGTGCTATAAAAACCAATAAAATAATATTTGAAAGCGTTTTATTCATGTGCCTATTTTAATTGTTTTTTTAATGGTTATATGGTGTATTTTGTAATCAAGTTTAGTGTTTACAATAAGCCATAATACAAAGGTATCATTACTAAAATAAAATTTGAGCAAACCTACATAATTTTACAGATATAACGACAAACTCATTACGCAATTGCCATAGCAGCAATACTTATTTTTACATTATTGGCTTGGTTTAAAACATTAATGCATGCTTCCATGGTTGCACCAGTAGTAATTAAATCGTCGACCAAAAGAATGTGTTTATTGGCTATACTGTTTTTATTTTTAAGGGTAAACAATTCATTATTATTTGTCCAACGGGCAAAACGGTTTTTTAGTGTTTGAGAATCTGTATTAGTAACTTTTAAAAGTACATCATCCACATATTGGGCATTTAAAGATTCGGCTATCTGTTGGGCAAACTTTGCCACTTGGTTATAGCCTCTTTTTTTGAGTTTTTTCTTGTGAAGAGGCACAGGAATTACCAAATCAATAGCTTGATATGCTTTAACAAACTTTAGCTCTTCACCCAGCCAAGCTCCTAAAAAAACGCCAATACGTTCTTGTCCTTTGTACTTTAACCCATGGATAAGCTGCTGTACTTTGCCTTTTTTTTCAAATCGGAGTAACGCTGTGGCATTTTCAATGGTTACCCTACCATGAAATATTTTTAGAACAGAGTCATCTTGGTTAAAATGAAAGTTGGTTACTGGTAAATCATGCCTACAATGCGTGCAAATATCTTGCTCAAAATCATTCAAATGAGTATGGCAAGCATAACAAATCTGGGGGAAGAATACATTAATAAGCGATTTCAACATATGTACCAAGTATATGAATTCTATAAACATATTAAAAATATAGCATTACACCGCATAATTTTTAACAAACAAGTCCATTAGTTTGAATCGCTTTTTTATTTTTGCAGCATGGCAAATCAAGATGATCAATTTAAGAAGGTAATATCACATGCAAAGGAATACGGATATGTATTTCAAAGCAGTGAAATATATGAGGGTTTAAGTGCGGTTTATGACTATGCACAAAATGGCGCAGAACTCAAGAAAAACATCCGTGAATACTGGTGGAAAGCCATGGTTCAGATGAATGAAAACATTGTAGGTATTGATGCCGCCATATTCATGCATCCAACCACTTGGAAAGCATCAGGCCATGTCGATGCCTTTAACGACCCTTTAATAGATAACAAAGATTCAAAAAAACGCTATAGAGCCGATGTGTTGATTGAAGACTACTGTGCTAAAATTGAAGCTAAAATAGACAAAGAAGTTGAAAAAGCAGAGAAGCGCTTTGGAGGTACTTTCGATAAAGCTCAGTTTTTAACAACCAACCAACGTGTGGTTGAATACCAAGAAAAAATAAATGCCATCCTTTCCAGAATGGCAAAATCTTTGGAACATGAAGATTTGGCCGATGTAAAAGCGCTTATTGAAGAACTGGAAATTGCAGACCCTTTAACAGGAAGTAGAAACTGGACCGATGTGAAGCAATTCAATTTAATGTTTGGAACCAAATTAGGAGCTTCTGCAGACAATGCCATGGATTTGTACTTACGTCCAGAAACGGCTCAAGGTATTTTTGTAAATTTTTTAAACGTTCAAAAAACAAGCCGTTTAAAAATTCCTTTCGGAATTGCACAATCAGGTAAAGCCTTTAGAAACGAAATTGTTGCCAGGCAGTTTATCTTTAGAATGCGTGAGTTTGAACAAATGGAAATGCAATTTTTTATAAAACCAGGAACTCAGGCAGAATGGTATGAATACTGGAAAGAAACCCGATTAAGATGGCATTTATCTTTAGGAATGGGTGCAGAGAATTATCGTTTTCATGACCATGAAAAATTAGCACATTACGCCGATGCTGCGGCCGATATTGAATTTAAATTCCCATTCGGATTTAAAGAACTGGAAGGCATTCATTCCAGAACCGATTTTGATTTAAGTCAGCATGAAAAATTCTCTGGAAAAAAATTACAATATTTTGATCCAGAAGAAAACAAAAGTTATGTGCCATATGTGCTGGAAACTTCTATTGGATTAGACCGTATGTTTTTAGCGGTATTTTCAAATTCATTAAAAGATGAAACTTTGGAAGACGGAAGCACGAGAACTGTATTGGCATTACCAAGTGTATTAGCCCCTGTAAAAGCAGCCATTTTACCTTTGGTGAAAAAGGATGGTTTACCGGAAATAGCGCGTCAAATTGTTGAGGATTTGAAATGGGATTTTAATGTGGTGTATGATGAAAAAGATGCCGTTGGAAGACGTTACAGACGCCAAGATGCCAACGGAACACCGTTTTGCATTACCGTTGATCATGATACTTTAAATGATAATACCGTTACCATTCGCTATAGAGATACCATGAAGCAAGAACGTGTTAACATAGAAGCTTTAAGAGACCTTATTAAGCAAGAGGTAGAGATGCGTACTTGGTTGATGAAAATGTAAAAAAAGTCTATTGATTATAAAAAACCAATCACCGTTTTTTTATTTCCATTTTACAGTTTCCATAATATGCTTTATGTCTTTTTCTAAATATTTGGCTGCTGGGTAAATGGAATCATAATTTGGCTTTGCGTAAAAATAAAGCGACCCAGTTAAAAAATGGTCCGTACTATCTGTAACGTAAAATTGGGATTGCGAAGCGGCATTTCCTCCCACTTCATAAAACATTCCGTATACTTTATTGAGTTTGTTTATGTACTCGGTTTCTTTTATTTCATCTGCTTTACGGGTATGTTTTTGTGTAAAGTTTTGGGCATCTCTTAAAAAATCAATTAAAGTCTCTTGGCTGTTGTTAATTGATTTATAGGTTAAGTAAATAGTGCCCTTTAACGTTGGGTACTCAACATTAACCCCATAACTTTTAGTAGTACTAACCAGTTTTTTTAAGTTTATATTACTAGCTAAAGTATTGGCCTCAAACGAAAAAGGTGTTCCATCAATGTGCGATACTATATAATTAGCCTTGGGGTATTCTAAGCGTAAATAGCCTTTTGGTTTTGGAATTACATCATCATGACATGCCATACAAAAAATGAATACTAAACCTAAAAAATAATATGGCTTCATTATGTTATCGTGAATTTTAAAAGTTTAATTCGTTTTTTGTCTAACGCTTCTATGGTGAAAACGTAATTTTTAAAATTTATTTTACTGTTTAACTTTGGAAAATTCTTAGAGATTTCTAAAACAAAACCTGCAATAGTTTCTGCTTCTCCTTTATGGTATTCAAAAATGGTAACATCATCAATTTTTACAATTTTATAAAAATCTTTGAGGGCTGTTTTACCCTCAAACACATAATTACAATCATCTAATTTTGAGTATTTTAAATCTTCATCATCAAACTCATCACTAATATCACCTACAATTTCTTCAATAATATCTTCTAATGAAATCAACCCAGAAGTACCTCCATATTCATCAACAACTACAGCAAGATGTACTTTTTTCTCTTGAAATTCTGCCATTAAATCATCCAGTTTTTTATTCTCAGGAACAAAAAAAGGCTCACGCAATAACGTGGTCCAATCAAATTGTTTTCTATCGATATGAGGCAGTAAATCTTTTACATATAAAATACCTTGAATATTATCAACATTATCTTTATAAACAGGAATACGAGAATAACCGTTTTCAACAATTTCCTGCATGATTTCTGAATATTTTTGATCAATACTTAAGGCAAAAATATCGATTCTTGGACGCATAACTTGTTTAGTGTCTGTATTTCCAAAAGACACAATGCCTTGTAATATTTTATGCTCTTCTTTGGTGGTGTCTTCTTCGCTGGTAAGCTGAAGTGCTTGTGATAATTGGTCAACACTAAGGTTTGATTTTTGTTTTCCCAAGGTATTCTGAATAGCAAAAGTAACACTTCGCATGGGCATACTTAAAGGTGAAAAAACAACATCCAACACTTTTAATGGATACGCCATAAATGTGGCAAACTTAACCTTATTTCTGCTGGCATAAATTTTAGGTAAAATCTCACCAAATAGCAAAATTAAAAAGGTTATAATAACCACTTCAACTATAAATCTTAGGATTTCTGAGGTTATTCCCTCAAAGAGAAAACCACCTAAATATGCAAACAAAATAACAATACCAACATTAATAAAGTTATTGGCAACAAGAATAGTAGCTAATAACTTTTTAGGGCGTTCCAGAAGTTTTGAAATAATTTGAATGCGTTTAGATTTTTGTTCTAAACCTTCTTCAATATCGGTTCTGGTAAGAGAAAAAAATGCTACTTCTGCACCAGAAATAAGGGCCGAAAAGAACAACAATAAAAATAATAAAACAAAACCAGAAACCACTGAAATGTCAATGGTAAAAATTAATGCATTAAAACTCAGGGGAACAGGATCCAAATATCATGGTATTAGTTAAACAATTAGAACGGAAGGTCATCATCCTCTTCTCCAATAGGCTCATTAGCCGTTTGTTGATTATCATTTGGTTTTGATGTTGATACTTTGTTTGAGGCTTGTCCTTCGCTTTCCTTTTTAGTAGTTAAAAACGTGAAATCTGTACATTGAATTTCTGTAGAATACCGTTCATTTCCAGCGTCATCCTGCCATTTTCTTGTTTTTAATCTACCTTCAACATATATTCTATCACCTTTGCTTAAATATTTTTCGCAAATCTCGGCAGCTTTGTTTCTAACCACAATATTATGCCACTCTGTGTTGGTAACACGCTCGTTGGTTTGCTTACTCACATACGTTTCGTTGGTTGCTAAAGGAAAACGGCCTATACAACCTCCACCTTCAAAATAATGCATTTTAACTTCATCTCCCAAATGCCCAATAAGCATTACTTTATTTAATGTTCCAGACATAAAATCTATTGAATTTAAAAAAGCAAAATTAGTTAATTGCTTCTCATTTCTCTAAAATTAATAAAAAAATATGATTTATGTCTCTCCGTTTTAAAAATTAAAATCTTTGATAAAATTCTCAATCAATAAAGGCACAGGATATTTATGGATTTCAAGAAATGTTATGCCCTCTGTTAAACTAGCATGAGTTGTTACTATCCAAAATTTAGTATATAAATGTTGGTGTGAAAGCTTGTGAATAATCGCCGTTTCATTATAGAGAGATAGTTCATAATTAAGGCCTTTTAATACATCATGATTTTTTAAAATGCTATGAAATTCATCTTGATTCATGGACTTGCTTGTTTCAATTAATGGGAATTGATATAAGTTTTGCCATATTCCTTTGCCTTCACGTTTTTTTAAAATGGTTTGTTCTTCTTTTGAAATAATCACTAAAAAATTAAAATATTTCTTTTTAGCCTTTTCAGCTTTAATCTTAACCGGTAATTGTTGTATTTGGTTTTTATTAAAAGCAAAACAAGTAGTGTTGAATGGACAAACAGAGCAATCTGGATTTTGAGGTTTGCATTGAACGGCTCCAAACTCCATGATGGCTTGATTATAATCTGCAGGATTTTCATGATCAATCAATTCCTGAGCTAATGTTTTAAATTCCTTAATTCCTTTGGAAGAATTAATAGGTGTTTCAACGCCAAAATATCTAGACAGCACTCTATAAACATTGCCATCAACTACGGCCTTTGGTTCATTAAAACAAATAGATGCTATGGCGCTAGCCGTATAATCTCCCACACCTTTAAGCTTTAATAACGCTGTGTAATTATTTGGAAAAACTCCATCATATTGGTTAACGATGTATTTTGCTGTAAGATGAATATTTCTCGCTCTAGAATAATACCCCAAACCTTGCCATAATTTTAAAACGTCTTGTTCTTCTGCCCTAGCTAAATCAAAAACCGTTGGGAAATTTACTAAAAAAGCCTCGTAATAGGGCAGCCCTTGTTTTACTTGAGTTTGCTGTAAAATAATTTCAGACAACCATATGCTGTAAGGGTTTTTTGTTTGTCTCCAAGGAAGCTCTCTTTTATTAATTGAATACCAACGATTTAATGTTTTTGAGAATATCATTAATTTAATTTATGCCAAGCGCAAAAATAAACGTTTATAATCTTTAATTTTAATGAATTAGGTTTGAAATATTGAATTTTAAATTCCTATATTTGCATCCCTTTAAAAATTATATAGTAACTAAAATAAAACATTAAAAATGACTAAGGCTGATTTAGTAGCAAAAATTTCTGAAAAATTAGGAATAGAAAAAGGTGATGTACAAGCAACTGTTGAATCATTTATGGACGAAGTTAAAACGTCTTTAGAAAGTGGAGACAATGTGTACTTACGAGGATTTGGTAGTTTCATTATTAAAACAAGAGCAGAAAAAACAGGTAGAAATATTTCAAAAAATACCACGATTAAAATTCCTGCTCACAATATCCCTTCTTTTAAGCCAGCAAAAGTTTTTGTTGAAGGCGTAAAAACAAATGTAGACGTTAAGTAAAAACATTATAATTAATTACTAATTTAAAAAACATAATTTATGCCAAGCGGTAAAAAACGTAAAAGACATAAGGTTGCAACGCACAAACGAAAAAAACGTGCACGCGCCAATCGTCATAAAAAGAAAAAATAAATTCTAAAAAGTAGTTAACCTAACTACTTTTTTCAGTTTTAAAAACAAAAACGTTCTTTGAAATGAGTTCATTAAAATTTTAAGCACTTTTGGGTGTTTTATGAGCTCCACGGATTAATCCCGATAGCTATCGGGACCTGTGAAAATAATGTATAATCCATCTGTATAATTTGGTTGTTAGGTGTTAGGTGTTAGGTGTTAGGTGCTGGCTGTTAAGTATTATTGCTTAGTAATGTTACAACTTTACAACTTGCAACTTTACAACTTTTAGCTAAAGCGTATGGATAAAAATTAACTTAATGGATAAAGAATTGATTATTCGATCTAGTTCAGAAGATGTTGATTTTGCCTTATTAAAAGATGGAAGACTTATTGAATTACAAAAAGAAGAAGAAAGTAACGACTTTGCTGTTGGTGATGTGTTTATAGCCAAAATAAGAAAAGCTGTTCCTGGGCTAAATGCCGCATTTGTTAATGTAGGCTACGAAAAAGATGCTTTTTTGCATTACCATGATTTAGGCCCAAAACTTCCTTCACTTTTAAAATTCACAAAAAGTGTAAGCACAGGTAAACTAAAAGATTTTTCTTTAAAAAATTTCCCATTTGAAAAAGATATTGATAAAGACGGCAGCATAGCTAATGTTTTAAAATCAAATCAATCGTTATTAGTACAAATAGTAAAAGAACCCATATCAACTAAAGGTCCCAGAATAAGTTCTGAGTTATCAATAGCTGGTAGATATATTGTTTTAGTGCCTTTTTCTGATAGAATTTCTATTTCTCAAAAAATAGAAAGTAAAGAAGAGAAAGACCGCTTAAAACGTTTGGTGAAAAGTATTACACCACCAGGTTTTGGAATTATTGTTCGTACAGTAGCAGAAGGCAAAAAAGTAGCCGAACTAGATAAAGATTTACAAAATTTGCTTAGTCTGTGGACAGCAATGTGTAAAAAGCTAAACAAAGCCCATCATCCAAGCAAAGTATTAGGTGAAATGAATAAAGCCTCGTCCATTTTACGAGACATTTTTAATGACACTTTTACTAGCATTCATGTTGATGATGAATCGCTTTATTATCAAATTAAAGATTATGTGCAAGAAATTGCACCCAATAAAGAATCAATCGTTAAGTTGTATCAATCCAATGTCCCAATTTTTGAAAAATTTGGCATTGAAAGACAAATTAAAACCTCTTTTGGAAAAACGGTTTCTATGGCAAAAGGTGCCTATTTAATTATAGAACACACCGAAGCGCTTCATGTTATAGATGTGAATAGCGGAAATAGATCAAACAAAGCAAACAACCAAGAGGACACAGCACTGGAAGTCAATATAATTGCTGCTACAGAAATTGCCCGTCAGTTGCGTTTACGCGATATGGGCGGTATTATCGTAGTAGATTTTATTGATATGACTAGTGCTGACAACAGGCAAAAGCTTTTCAATCATTTTAGAGATGAAATGAGCGATGACAGAGCAAAACATAAAATATTGCCTCCAAGTAAATTTGGCTTGATACAAATAACAAGACAGCGAGTACGTCCAGAAATGAACATAAAAACTCGCGAAGAAAATCCAGATGCCATTATTAATGGCGAAGAAGTGGAAGCACCCATTGGGTTGGTGCAAAAAATGACTCACGATCTGGAGCAATTATTTAAAAAAGACTATAAAAAGCTGACTTTAAACACACATCCTTTTATAGCGGCCTTTTTAACAAAAGGTTTTCCATCGGTGCGTACCAAATGGTTTTTGGAGCACAAAAAATGGGTTAAAGTTTTACCAAGAGATGCTTACACATATTTAGAATACCACTTTTTTGATAAAGATGGTAAACAAATTAAATAACTTAAAACCCCTGCTATTTGTTTAGTATGGGGTTTTTTGTTTAAAAAAATTCTGCTTTAAAAAGAGTTTGGGTGTTACCCCAAAAGGGGTCGGGCTTTCCACTATATCTTTTCAAAAACGTTGTTGCAAAAAGTAACAAACAGGCAATCAGCCAATTTATCGTTAAAATCAAATTTCCTGTATTTTAATTTTTAAAAAGGATGCCGTTGCAATCCCTAACGCACCAACCAGCAATGTAAATTTCCATACGTTTGTTAGCGATCCTTCAAAATCATTAAGTAAAATAAAAAAGCCTTTTGTTTTCTCATTCCAACGCAGAGAAGCAATCTCTTTTACTAGCGTTCAACCGTTCGGTTGCGAGTAGGGGAGACCAATCAACTCGCTTTTTATATTCATAACATTCAAAATCTGTCCACAATAAAAATATTCCATAAAATTATTTTACTTTAAAGGCAATTTTAAAGCTAGCTAAAATATGAAGCCGCCAAAACGGATTCTTCCAATTATTGTCATATCCCAATTTTGTTGCACATCATTATGGTTTGCCGGAAATGGGGTTATGGGCGATCTTGTTTTTAATTTCAACCTAAATGAAAGCGCATTGGGGCACCTCACTTCGTCTGTACAATTTGGTTTTATTTCTGGAACTTTGGTTTTTGCTCTTTTAACAATAGCCGATCGCTTTTCACCTTCAAAAGTGTTTTTTATAAGTGCCTTGCTTGGGGCAGTCTGCAATGCTTTTATTATTAGTGAACATAACAGCTTTTTAAGTTTACTCATGTTACGTTTTTTTACAGGATTTTTTCTGGCTGGCATCTATCCAGTTGGCATGAAAATCGCGGCTGATTATTACGATAAAGGATTAGGAAAATCTTTGGGATTTTTAGTTGGTGCATTAGTGTTAGGAACAGCATTTCCGCATTTATTAAAAGATATATTGCATTCAATTTCTTGGAAATACGTATTGCTTACAACCACAAGTTTAGCAATTTTAGGTGGATTGGTCATGAAGCAGTTTGTTCCAGATGGACACTTTAGAAAACCTGGCAAAGGTTTGGATTTAACGGCTTTTTCAAAAGTTTTTAAACACCCACAATTCCGTTCGGCAGCTTTTGGGTATTTCGGACACATGTGGGAACTTTACGCCTTTTGGGCCTTTGTTCCCGTGATGCTAAAACATTATACACAATTACACCCTCAAACTTCTTTAAACATTCCTATATTATCATTTTGTGTTATTGGCATTGGTGGATTTTCCTGTGTGATTGGTGGCTATATTTCACAACGTATTGGTGTTAAAAAAACAGCCTATACCACATTGCTTTTATCTTGTATTTGTTGTTTGGTTTCCCCTTTTATTTTTAATGTGAATGTTGAAATCCTTTTTATTGCCTTTTTACTGTTTTGGGGTATGGTTGTTATTGCAGACTCGCCAATGTTTTCAACATTAGTAGCCCAAAATGCTGAAGCCGAAATAAAAGGAACGGCACTAACCATTGTAAATTCTATTGGATTTGCCATTACCATCCTTAGCATTCAACTTTTAAATAGTTTACAATTTGTTTTAGATTCGAAAAATATTTATCTCCTATTGGCAATTGGCCCTATATTGGCCCTTATCGCTTTAATAAGTAAAAGAAAGGCATAATAATCTTTGGCATCTTGCTTCCCTGCTAGCGCTCATTTCCAACGAATGCCAACACTGTCAAGAAAAGATATCAAGCAACGGCAATTTTTCAAAGTGAAAAATCAATCTTAAAATTTGAAACACATGATTAAAAAAGTCTAAGAACGGTACTCGTTGTAAACGAGCGCGAGCGTTCAATAAATCAGGAGCGGGCGAGCCTTCAATCATTCGGGTTAGCGAGGTCGGAATACATATTACAACGACGTAGCACTAAACGTATCGCCTTGCTATAAATCGCCTGTTTCAAAACCTTTTTTAAACCATCGCATGCGTTGAGCTGAAGTTCCGTGCGTAAACGAATCTGGAACTACGCGTCCACTCCGATTGCTTTTGTAATCTATCGTCCCCGTTAGCCTTCGTTCAATGTCATTAAGTTAAGGTTTTTTCAAATTCCATCTTTTTGGTTTTTAGTTACCCTCAGCTAGCGCTCGTTTGCAACGAGTGCCCACAAGTCAAGAAAACACTTATAGAAAGAATAATTGTCTAAAGTGAAATCAATTTTAAAAATTAGAAGCACTCTATTGAAAAAAATATTAGAACGCACTCGTTGCAAACGAGCGCAAGCGTTCAATAAATCTGGCACGGACGGTGTTTTTTGTTTATTAAACAATAAAAAATGTTATTGAGCTTCACAGCGACGTAGCACTAAACGTATCGCCTTGCGATAAATCGCCTGTTTCAAAACCTTTTTTAAACCATCGCATACGTTGTTGGGAAGTTCCATGAGTAAATGAGTCTGGAACCACCCGTCCACTCGATTGCTTTTGCAATCGGTCATCGCCAATAGCATTGGCTGCATTCATGGCTTCTTCCAAATCGCCTGTCTCCATCATTCCCGACATTTTTTGAGAGTGGTGGGCCCAAACACCAGCTAAAAAATCAGCCTGAAGTTCTAATCTTATCGAATACTTGTTATATTCCGTCTGGGTTACTTGTCCTCTTAATCGTTGCATTTTATCGGTAATGCCCGTTATTTTTTGAATATGATGTCCCACTTCGTGCGCAATCACATAGGCTTGGGCAAAATCTCCAGGAGCATTTAAACGGTGTTCCATATCATAAAAAAAGCTTAAATCTATGTATAATTTTTCGTCACCAGGGCAATAAAAAGGACCGGTTGAACTCGAAGCAGAACCACAAGCCGAAGACACCGAACCTGTAAAAAGCACCAAGGTTGGTTCTCTGTAATTATTTAAAAGTTTGTTCCAGATTACTTCAGTATCACCCAAAATGGTTGCGCTAAAGTCTGCCAGTTCTTCATCTTTTGCTGTAGGCGTATAATCTTGTAATGTTTCTGTTTCTAAAGCACCACCACTAAGTAACTGACTAATTAAAGATAAAGGGTTTTGGCCCATTATCAGCGTTATTATCAAAAATGCGCCCACTATAAACAGACCAACTTTTGAAAACAGAAGTCTTATCAAAGGTGTTAATAAGGCTGGGTTAAATCCTCCTATTCCTTGTCCAGAACTACGTTGACCTCTATGGTCTTCAATGTTAGAGCTTCGTCTTCTACCTTGCCACTTCATGTTGTTCTAAATTTAAGTATTAATTTGATTGTGGCAATTTACATATAATTTCAATATATTAAATAAAGGTTTTCAAACAACACGTTCAAATAAAAT
>PFKE01000032.1 GCA_002784145.1 Flavobacteriaceae bacterium CG_4_10_14_3_um_filter_33_47
AGTGCTAAACCAAAAGTTATTGTATTTTTAGAAACATAAACCTAATCCGAAACGTTTGCGCCTGTTTGCTCGCCACAAACCATATGCGCGAGACGTTATAATCAATTAAAAAAATGAAAATCAAAACATTCTTCTTTACTATAATTGGACTATTCTTATTCTCGAATTCATACTCCCAACAAATACAATTAGACTCACTTGATTTACAAATTCATCAACTCATAAAGGACTTTGACATACCTGGTCTTTCATTTGGTATGGTTCGTAATGATTCTGTCATATTTTCTAAAGGATATGGCAACTTGGAAATTCATAAAGAAAGAAAAATTGATGGAAATACAATTCTGGGAATAGGTTCAATTTCTAAATCATTTACAGCTTTAACTTTGGGAATATTAGTAGATGAGGAAAAAATTAATTGGGATGATAAAGTTAAAAAGTATCTACCCTATTTTGAGTTGTACGCTCCCTATGTAACCGATAATTTTACAATTAGAGACTTGTTAACCCATAGAAGCGGACTTAAAGATGTAAGTGGTGGCACACTTTGGTATCATTCAGATTATTCAAGAGAAGAAGTCATAAAGCGTCTCAAATATTTAGAACCAATATCAGGATTTCGAGAAAAGCCTGCCTATCAAAACGTGATGTATGTTGTGGCTTCAGAAATAGTGAAAACAGTTTCTGGAATGTCGTGGGATGATTTCGTGAAGACAAGAGTTTTTGATAAACTTAAAATGGATAACACCACATCTCTATCAGCTGAAAGAGAATCTAACAGTAATCTCGCACAACCACATATTTGGAATGAGGATTATGAAAAAGCAGCAATAGAGCAGGAAAATGGAGATAACCTTGCTCCTGGTGGCTTTATTTATTCATCATCTAACGATATGTCAAATTATATAAGACTCTTACTGAATAATGGAGTCATTGGTAATGACACTATTGTTAGTCCGAAAATAATTAATGAAATTTTTAAACCTCAAATAATATATCCAATTGGTGGTGCTCCGTTTTATAATGAATTTACATCTTATGGATTTGGTTGGTGGTTAACACCAAAAAATGGACATAAAATAATTGAACATAGTGGAGGTATTGACGGTATGTCTGCCAACCTTGTTATGATTAAAGATATGAATTTGGGGTTTGTAATACTTACAAATGAAGCAGAAGAGCCTGCAACTTTTTTATTGACAGCTAAAATATTGGAGAAGGTTCTTAATGATAAATCGTATGACATATATTCAAGAGTTTTGGATTATAGAAACCAGAATCTAAAAGAAAAAAAAGATGCACCTGTTCAAATCTCTAAAACTCCTAAAACAAGACCTTCATTGGAAATTCAAAAATACGCTGGAAAATATGGCGACAAGATGTATGGCGACATTTTAATAAATTATACCGAGAGTAGTGAATTAGAAATTTCATTTTCTCATTCGTCTATATTCACAGGAAAATTAGAACATTGGCATTTCGATACATTTATAATAGATTGGAATGACATTCGAGTTCCTGATGGATTTTTAACTTTCAATTTTAATTCAAAAAGAGAAATATTAGGATTCTCCATCGACCAAGAAAACCTACTTGATGTTGATTTTGGAGAATTGAACATTTTGAAAAATAAAAACTGATTATAACAATGGCTATAAGTAATTGCTTGTTCTCGCCTACTTCTGAAAATCCTCGCGGATTTTCAGTTTGGTGTGTACTTGCAAAAGTTAGTGCTAACCCACGCAACTACTCATAGCCGAGACCGTTGTGCTTAATTTTGGAAACCAACTTTAATTCTATAACAGTTAATAAAATTTATAATTTATGAAAAAACTCTTTCCGTTTATAGTTGTATTATTTTGCATATTAAATATTGCTTGTAGCGACACAAATAACACTATTGACAACAAGAAAACTAAAAATGATTTCTATATAAAAATGTTCCCCGGAATAAATGACTTTGGATTCGTTAATATAGAAAATGACAATTTGGTTTATATATATGCAGATGAACTCAATACCAATGTAATGTTTGTAAGAATAAATGAATACGATGAAATAACTGTCAACAAGAATATTACAAATATCATTAATCCAAATGGGTATATTCATACACTTTCCCTACTTTATGAATGGAATAACCAAGTAGTATTAGTTTATTTTAGACAACCTCAAAAAGATTTATTTTCCATTACTTTTGACTATGAGGGCAATTTAATTAGCCAAAAAACTATCGAAACTAACCACTCTATAACTGACCTAAAGCTAACAAAAGATGGGTTTTTTATCTATAATTTATTATTCGAAAGTAATTCTGGGTATTCACTAAATTACACAAAATACAATTTTGATGGTATGCTAGCGGAATCCCGAAATACATTTTTGGGCATTAATGATTTAATAATTAACGACCTTTTTATTAACGATGGCTACTTTTATCTTACTGGAAATAGTGAATTTGAACTTGGTTTAGGTTTCCAAAAAGAATTTTGCTACCAATTTGATTCTAATGGAAACAAATTGAATTCCATCATTTGGGAAAAAGACAGCAATCCGTTAAAAACAGTTTATAATGTTTTAAACAACAAAATCCATAGATTAAATTTTTCTAGCAATACAAATGACATAGAGTTATTTAACCCTGACGGTGAGCTTTTAAAAACATTAACCCTTGACTATTATCCTTATAATTTTATTTATAATTCTAAAGAACAGTTTATCTATCTATCACATAGTAATTCTGATAAGACTTTAGATTTTAAAATTTTGGACTCAAATTTTGACGGTTTAATTTATCAAAAGAATTTTGGTTTATTCTCAAATATTCAGAATAGCGGGGAGACTATTATATTTAATATCTACGAATCTGAAAACTATTATAATGTATTTGGACAAACAACAGCCATAAGAAATGGTGATTTTGATTTACCAGAAAACACCGGAAGTTTTGACAATTTTATTGCGAGATTTAAAAAAAACTAAGCACAACACCGTGTAAAAAACATTGCTTATTTTAGTTAAACCGTTTGGTCGTTGCTTTGTTTGCCAGCTCTGATTTTCCTGCGGAAAATCCTCGCACGCAAACACGCAACGTTCCTTACACAAACACGTTAGCATTAATATTAACCAACCAGCGAACTAATGGAAAATGAATTTACGAAAGTGATGTCTGAAAGGACAGACCAAGAATTAATAAAAATAGTAACCGTAGAAAGAGAAAGATATAATCCGACCGCAATCGAAGCGGCTGACTTGGAAATTGAAAAGCGGAATATTGACACCGCCGAATTTGAAAAAATCAAGGAAAAAGCAACAGTTGACAAAGAACAAAGACAAAAAGTTGACTCAAATGTTGTTGGTTCGGGAACTAGATTTATAAACTTCTTATTAGACTTTATTATTTGGTTAGTTTTTGGTTCACTAATAAGCTTTATAATCGGACTTTTTGTTCCAGTTACATCAGAAAATCAAGGAATTTTGACTTTGCTTATTTACCTTATATTCTTTGGGTCATTTATAGCTTATTACTCCATTATGGAAATCAAATTCCAAAAAACCGTTGGCAAATTTGTAACCAAAACTAAAGTTGTAACAATGAACGGAGAAAAACCTGAAAATGGAGAAATTATTGCTCGGACTTTTTGCAGGCTAATCCCATTTGACCGACTTTCATTCTTGTTTGTTAAAAACGGAATTCACGATTTTTTATCTAAAACTAAAGTTGTAAAAGATACAGCGGAATAAAAATACTAATGCTAACACCGTGTAAAAAACATTGCTTATTTTAGTTAAACCGTTTGGTCGTTGCCCGTTTACCAGCTCTAATTTTCCTGCGGAAAATCCTCGCACCCAAACACGCAACGTTCCTTACACAAAAACGTTGTGGCACATACAAAGGAAAATGACACTCAAGTATAAATCGACAAATAAGACTGTTTCAAAAGGACTCAATAGTTCTTGGACAATTATTGGGATTCCTTTTTTCAGCTTAATGTTAGGGACTTTTGTTCTCGGTTTTTACTTGCTTGACAAATATGAAATTGGTGGTGCTTTGACCCCAGGACTAGTAATATTAATTGGAATTATTTTACCGACTATTATTTGTCATTTTATAAGTAAGGTATGGTTTTCAGTTCAACTCGACAGAGTTACAGACAAACGAGAATTTGTAGAGCGGGCAAAAAGAAATATGATGATTTGGCCACCAACCGCAGACAAAATTCTAAATGATAAAGGAATTGTTTTAACTGACCGACAAGTACAACCTGAAACGGCATTGCCAAACCTAAAACTAACAAATAATCTGACCTTGACTAACGACCAAATAATAATAAACGGACAAGAATTCAAATTCGAAAATTTAAAGGACTTTAGAATTTCAGCAACAAAAAGTAGCGGACTTTGGGAAAGTGTTCTAATGCTGATCTATAAAGACAATAAATTTGAAAGACACAATCTAGGACTCGTTGACAAACAGGAAATCGAATTTCAGATTGATAAATATTTGAACAACCATAAATTAAAAAGTACGATGCCACAACAGCGTATATAACTTATGGCGGGGCAAGTGGTAAAATCAAGTTTTGTGCTTTTAAGTAAGTTTAGTGCAAGCCGACAAGAAAGCGCTTCGAAAACCGCCACAAGTCATATACGCAAAACGTTAGCTTTAATGCTGGAGCAAGTTTGTAAAAAACTGAATTTTAAATAGAATAAATGTATAAAAAAGACAAAAAAGCATCTATAATCATTCTTATATCGAGTATTGGTTTAATAGTTTTAGGTTTAAATCAAATATTTGAGTTTTTTGAATTTTCAAACCAAAAAATTTCATCAACATTGACTATTATTTTCTCGATATTGAATTTGATTTTTATTTTCAAGTTAATTAAACCAAAAGAAGTTAAATAAAAATTACTCAAACTCTGAATTGAATTGCGTCTGACTTTTTATCTCGTTTGTAGAATCTAAAACAGAATTGAAACCTTGGAATCTTCACTCAATGGGAATTTAGCAAGTTGCGGAATTGCTCGCTCAAACCTAAATTAAAAATATTGCGGAATTTGAGCAAGTTTGTGGAATCGAAAACTGTGGAATCTGTACAAAATCTGAAAACAAAAATTAACGAAAAACAATAATCAGGAATGAATTATTAAGCGGACAAAAAAGCACTAAAAGCTAACACCGTATAAAATTAATGACTAGTTCTCGCCTACTTACGAAAATCCTCGCGGATTTTCTATCTAGTAATTATTTGCTAAATTAGGTGCTTAAACACGCCACTAATCTTATAC
>PFKE01000066.1 GCA_002784145.1 Flavobacteriaceae bacterium CG_4_10_14_3_um_filter_33_47
GTTTATATTTATATAGAGAACATATAGAACAATTGAACGAGGTGAGTGATAAAGTTGCCCTAAAAATTATGAAAGAGATTAGGGAGGAATATCACTTACCAGTAACGCGCAATATCAGTATTAAAGCATATTGCGATTATTTTAGACAGGATAGAGTAGATGTCTGGAAATTTTTAAATAGTAAAAAGGCGAGTTAGTTTATTGATTTATTTGCTGGTTGAGGTTTTTAAAACCGCCTCAAATGGTGAGACGGTATTTTTTAGCTATGTAAATGTTATCCATTATTTTAATCCACCAACCATATCTTCAGGTTTTACCCAAGCGTCGTAGTCTTCAGCAGTAACATATCCTAAATTGATAGCTTCTTCTTTTAAGGTTGTGCC
Organism: Flavobacteriaceae bacterium CG_4_10_14_3_um_filter_33_47; assembly: GCA_002784145.1. Classification (GTDB taxonomy): domain Bacteria; phylum Bacteroidota; class Bacteroidia; order Flavobacteriales; family Flavobacteriaceae; genus Yeosuana. The sequence goes on from PFKE01000066.1 coordinate 384, forward strand.
GTTTTTATGGGCGGTATTGGCTATTTCGGCAGCTTTATAATATCCAATTTTGGTATTAAGGGCCGTTACAAGCATTAATGAATTGTTTAATAATTTTTTTATTACTTCATAATTTGGTTCTAATCCGATGGCACAATGTTCTTCAAAACTCATGCAGGCATCTCCGATTAATTGAGCAGATTGTAAAACATTGGCAGCCATAACTGGTTTAAATACATTCAACTCATAATGTCCTTGCATACCTCCAACAGAAACGGCTACATCATTTCCAATTACTTGTGCGCATACCATGGTTAAGGCTTCACATTGTGTTGGGTTTACTTTTCCGGGCATGATGGAGCTACCAGGTTCATTGGCTGGAATGGTAATTTCACCAATACCACTTCTTGGTCCCGAAGCCATCATACGAATGTCGTTTGCAATCTTATTTAAAGATACTGCCAATTGCTTTAATGCGCCAGAAGTTTCAACTAAAGCATCATGTGCAGCAAGGGCTTCAAACTTATTTGGGGCGCTTGTAAACGGAAGTTCTGTAAACTTGGCAATATACTCAGCAACACGTTTACTATACCCTTTTGGCGTGTTTAAACCAGTTCCAACGGCGGTTCCACCAAGTGCCAATTCACTTAAATGTGGCAAGGTATTGTTTAAAGCTTTTAATCCATGGTCTAATTGTGCTACATATCCCGAAAGTTCTTGTCCTAAGGTTAAAGGCGTTGCATCCATAAGATGGGTTCTACCTATTTTAACCACATTTTTGAAGTCTTCAGATTTTTTCTTTAAAGTATCTCGCAATTTTTTAACGCCTGGAATGGTTGTTTCAACAATCTTTTTGTAAGCAGCAATATGCATGCCTGTTGGAAACGTATCATTGGAGGACTGGGATTTATTGACATCATCATTAGGTTGAATCGCTTTTTCACCTTCACCAACCTTACGGCCAGCAATTTGTTGCGCTCTGTTGGCAATCACTTCATTCACATTCATGTTACTTTGAGTTCCAGAACCGGTTTGCCAAATAACTAATGGAAATTGACTATCGTGTTTTCCTTCTAAAATTTCATCACAAACTTGGGCGATTAAATCACGCTTTTCTATAGGCAAAACACCAAGTTCGCAATTAGTAAAAGCAGCAGCTTTTTTTAGATAAGCAAAGCCATAAATAATTTCTAAAGGCATGGATGCCCTTGGGCCAATTTTAAAGTTATTTCTAGAACGTTCTGTTTGTGCGCCCCAAAGTTTATCGGCGGGTACTTTTACCTCGCCCATGGTATCTTTTTCTATTCTGAATTCCATTTTAATTTAAAATTAATTAACAAACAAATTTACGTTTTTTAGCCCTTATTTTTGAGTGAATTGAAGTTTATTTCATCTATTTTTTAAGTTATATATAACATAATAAAATTTAATTTAATTTTTAAAATGAGTAACTTGTACCAGATTAAATAATTAAAAAATAAAATTATGGCAACGATACGATTAGGGGATGTAGCTCCAAATTTTACAGCAATGACTACAGAAGGCATTATTGATTTTCATGAATGGCTAGGGGATAGTTGGGGAATTTTATTTTCACATCCTGCAGATTATACACCAGTTTGTACAACAGAATTAGGCACCGTAGCTAAATTCAAAGATGAATTTGATAAGCGCCATGTAAAAGTTGTGGCACTAAGTGTAGATGGTTTAGACTCACACAAACATTGGATAAAAGATATTAATGAAACCCAACATACAACCGTTAATTTCCCAATTATTGCAGATGAAGATAGAAAGGTTTCTGAACTTTATGACATGATTCATCCCAATGCCAGCGACAAGTTTACGGTACGTTCAGTGTTTGTAGTTGGCCCTGATAAAAAAATTAAACTCATTATTGTTTATCCAGCATCTACTGGCAGAAATTTTAATGAACTGCTTCGTGTTATTGATTCTCTGCAACTTACTGCTTATCATAAAGTAGCAACGCCTGCCAATTGGGAAAACGGCAATGACTGTGTAATTTCTCCTTCGGTTACCAATGAAGAAATTCCTTCGCTTTTCCCAAAAGGGCATCAAGAGATAAAACCCTATTTAAGAATGACACCTCAACCAAATTTAAACTAATAAAGGTGTTGATAAATCTTAAATTTAGTGTTGTATAACTACTTGTTATGCATTATATTTGCTTCAAATTTAAAAAAAGGAGTTACCATTATGTTCGAATTTGACCAATATTTAGGATTTTTAGCATTTTTAACCATTTTGACCATTGGGTTTTGGTTAATGATTTTTTTAATAACCTTTGTAATTCCTTATTGGATTTTTGGTTCATCTATTGAAAGATTAAAAGAGATGAGAGCCGAAAAGAAAGCAAAAAGAGAAGCCGCTGCGCATTAAATTGAATAAAACATAAAACAAAAAAGGAAGCCATTTTAGCTTCCTTTTTTTATACATTCCATTTTTTTATCCTTCTACATCAAAATCTTCACCGCCATTCTCTCTGCCGCCGCCGTTACGTTCACGTTTCTTTTGTTGGTTAAACCTATAGGTAAGCGATATATTAAAACTGCGTTGTCTCCATTGAAATTCACTATAACTTCTAAAAGTTGATGTTGTGGAGGTTGTTTGACGCTTTCTGGAGTTGAATAAATCGCTCACATTAAACGCTATGGAAGCTTTTTCATTAAGAAAGTCTTTGCTAAAGGCTAAATCTGTTGAAAACATGCCTTTGCTTTTATTTTGTGCGTCTTCTCTAGGACCCATGTAAAAAATTCTTGTTTGCCAATCAATATTTCCAGGTAAAGTATATTTATTATTAATTCTGGCAAACCAACTTACATTTTCTGCACCATAATCTACCCCATTAAAACTACCACTGGTTTTAGATTGAAATAAATTGAAGTTTCCGTTTAAATTCCATTTTTGAGAAGGCCGGTAAGTTAACGTAAACTCAAAACCAAAACGGTCGTTAGTTGCTAGGTTGATAGGGGATCTTCTAATAACGGGAATAGCCGTTCCACCAACAATAGCTGTTTCACCGGTATCTTCAACAATAAAAGTGAATACGTCTGTTGCACGTTCAAAATAAACAGAAGAATTGAGCGTGGTTTTTCCAAATTTGTTTAAATAACCAAAATCAATCTTGTTTGAGTAGCTTGGGTCTATATCTGGATTGCCTTGAAACAAATTAGTGGCACTGGTTCTTGATGGAAAAGGATTTATAAAACGCGATCTAGGCCTTTGTATTCTTCTGTTGTAACCTAACGTTATGCTTTGGTTTTCAGTAATTTCATATCCAAGATTAACGGTTGGAAAAAGCCCTAAATAATTCTTTTTTTCAAAGTCTCCACTAGTAATCTGGTCGATGGTAATTCTTGTTTCTTCTAGCCTTAAACCAAGTAAATAGGAAAATTTATTTTTTATTTTGCTTCCAAATTGAGAGTAAAATGCATTTACATATTCTCTGTAAATTAAATTATTACTAACATCTGTATCTAATACAAAAGTTCCATTTTCATTAAATTCAAGGGAGTAATCAGTATCTAATTCATTAAAATTTCCACGATATCCAAGTTCAAATTGGCTTTTTTCTCCAATGGGTAAAACATAGTCGGTTTGCAGCAGTATTCTGTCTTGTTGCTCTATGGTTTCAACACGTTCGGCATCATTTCCGTCTTGTGAAATTAATGATTTTTCATCCTCAAAACTGCTTTCATATTGAAAATCGAATGTGAGTTTATGTTCAGAATTACCGTTAAATTGTTTATCAAAGTTAATGGAGTATTGCGTAGTTTTATCTGTTTCATCTTCTGGATCGAACCTGATGGAGCGATTTATTAAATTGCCAACATTACCCAGTTCATCAATGGTATTGGTAGCAAATTGGTTTTGGTCGCTGTCTCTGTAAAGAAAGGATGATGTTAAAGAGGATGTATCGTTAATATACCATTCCATTCCTAAATTGGTGTTTAAACCTTTTCTGTTTCGGTCATAGATCCGATCTTCATTTAAAAATGTATTGGAATTAAAATACTCGGTTTCTGTTATGGATTTACCAGGAGACTCACTGTAACTATAGCCAGAAGTGTTGAAAAAATTAAAATTACCAGTTCTGTAATTGATGTTTCCAGAAATTCCAGCAGCGTTTGGATGTCCAGCATTTGCAGTCATTGCGCCATTAAGTCCTTGCAGTTTACTTCTTCTTAAAATAATGTTTAAGATCCCTGCGGTGCCTTCGGCATCATAACGAGCAGATGGTGAAGTAATAACTTCAACACGTTCAATAGATTCTGCAGGTAATTGGCGTAAAGCATCTGTAGAGTTTAAACCTACTAAGCCAGAAGGTTTGCCGTTAATTAGTATTCTAACATTGTCGTTTCCACGTAAAGAAACATTGCCTTCAACATCCACAGAAACAGATGGTACGTTGTCTAAAACATCACTTACAGTGCCACCACGTACGGTTAAGTCTTTACCAACATTATAGATTTTTTTATCTAATTTAATTTCGACTGTGGTGCTTTCTGCAATGATTTCAACAGCTTGTAGAGCTTCTAAATTAATTTCTAGATAAAATTTACCAAGATCTTCATTTTGAGTGAGTATTCTGTTTTTTATGGTTTTAGTTATATAGGAGATATATTCAATATTAATATCATAAACGCCAGCTTTTACCTCAATTTTAAAGTTTCCTTTGGCATCGGTAATACCACCGGTTTCTATCTTGTTTTCTTTTTTATTAAAAAAACTGACCGTGGCATATTCCAGGGGTTCTTTGGTGTCGTTATCATAAACGGTACCCGTGATGATGACATCATTTAAAATTAAAGGTTTTCCAGAAGGTTCATCGGTACTAAAAGGTGTTAAAATATTGCTTTTACTTGAATTGTTTACAGCCGTCTGAGCATGGTTTAAAGTAACAAAAAATATGGTAAATAATAAGGTTTGGATAGATCTATACATGAAGGTTTTTTTGTTTAGACAACAAAAGTACCTCAAAGTTTAAACGGCTTTGGTTAATATTTTGTTAAATGGAAAATATGAAAAATAAGAGGGTTAAAGGATTTCCTGTATTTTTTCTGTAGGCCTTCCAACCACGGCTCTAGGGCCATTTATAACGATGGGTCGTTCAATTAATTTGGGGTTTTCAACCATTATTTGTATTAACTCGGTATCTGTAAAGGCTTTGTTTTTATAGATCTCTTTCCAAACAGATTCATTTTTTCTAATGAGTTCTATAGGACTTATTCCTAACAAGTCAATAATTTCTTTTAACGTTTCAAACGTAGGAATATTTTCAAGATAGTCAATCACTTTAAATTCTTTACCAGATGCTTCCAAAAGTTTTAATCCCATTCTGGATTTACTACATCTGTTATTGTGGTATATGGTTATCATAGTTTATGGCTTATAACGATTTTTCTTCATCTTCTTTTTGCCCCATCATCATCAAGTAAGATTTTAAAAATGGGTTGATATCACCATTCATAACAGCTTCTACATTACTGGTTTCATGACCGGTTCTTACATCTTTTACCAGTTTGTAAGGTTGCATGACATAATTACGAATTTGACTTCCCCATTCAATTTTCATTTTACCAGCTTCAATATCGTCCCGCTGTGCTAACTGCTTTTGTAATTCAATTTCATAAAGCTGGGATTTTAGCATTTGTAAAGCTCTTGCTCTGTTGTCATGCTGAGAACGTGTTTCTGAACATTGAATTTGAATGCCAGTTGGTTTGTGGGTTAATTGCACCTTAGTTTCTACTTTATTTACGTTTTGTCCACCAGCACCACTAGATCGTGCAGTCGTGATTTCAATATCTGCTGGATTAATGTCTATTTCAATAGTATCATCCACTAATGGATAGACATAAACCGATGCAAAGCTGGTGTGCCGTTTGGCATTGCTGTCAAAAGGAGAAATCCTTACTAAACGATGTACGCCGTTTTCACCTTTTAACCATCCAAAAGCAAAATCGCCTTCAATTTCTAAAGTTACGGTTTTAATGCCTGCCACATCACCTTCCTGAAAGTTTAATTCTTTGACTTTAAAGCCACTTTTTTCGGCATACATTAAGTACATGCGCATAAGCATACTGGCCCAGTCACAACTTTCTGTACCACCAGCGCCAGCTGTAATTTGTAGCACAGCACTTAAACTATCCCCTTCCTCAGAGAGCATGTTTTTAAACTCAATATCTTCTAAGAGCGCTTGTAGTTTTTGGTATTGCGTTTCTACGTCGTCCATGGTTGTATCTCCTTCTTTGTAGAATTCGTAGAGGACTTCAATGTCTTCTTGAAGTGTGCTAGATTTTTGGTAGTCTTCAACCCATTTTTTCTTGACCCGAAGCGATTTCATGACCATTTCAGCAGACTTTGAATCGTCCCAAAAATTAGGTGCAAAGGTTTGCTCTTCTTCGTTTTGAATTTCTATAAGTTTGGCATCAATGTCAAAGATAGTGCCTAAGTTTGTCTAGGCGGGTTTTAAGAGATTTGATTTGGTCTTGAGTTATCATTTAAAACTTTTTTTGCAAAAATAAGATTATCCCTTTAAGAACTTAAATTTAAATAATATTTTTATAACATATTTATCTAATTATTTATGACCATAGACTTAAGAAGCGATACGGTTACAAAACCAACACCACCGATGTTGGAAGCCATGATGCAAGCCAAAGTTGGCGATGATGTGTTTAGTGAAGACCCAACGGTTAATGCATTAGAAGAGCGCATTTCAAAGATGTTCGGAAAATCAAGAGCCTTATTTTTTCCATCGGGAACCATGGCAAATCAAACCGCCATAAAATTACATACCAATCCAGGTGAGCAGGTTATTTGTGATAAATACGCTCATATCTATCATTATGAGTCTGGTGGTGCTTCTTTCAACAGTGGCGTTTCTTGTAGACTTTTAGATGGAAACAGTGGGATGTTTACAGCCAATCAGGTTAAGGAAGCTATTAATCCAGATGCTTTTTATTACAGCCAAACAAGTTTGGTTGAAATTGAAAACACCACCAATAAAGGTGGTGGTGCCTGCTGGGATTTTAAGGAAATTTTAAAAATAAAAGAGGTGTGTGCCTCGAATAACTTAGGATTTCATTTGGATGGTGCACGTCTATGGAATGCCTTAGTAGTTAAAAATGAAACCACACAGGATTATGGTAAGGTATTCGATACTATTTGTGTGTGTTTAAGCAAAGGCTTAGGTTGCCCCGTTGGCTCTGTGTTGGTTGGTGATGAAACCATTATGAAAAATGCCATTAGAGTTCGTAAAATATTTGGTGGTAATATGCGTCAGGTTGGTTATTTAGCCGCTGCCGGACTGTATGCCTTAGACCATCATATTGATCGATTAAAGGAAGACCACAAGAAAGCCAAAGAGATTGGAAGTGTTTTAGCGCAAGCTTCCTACATCAAATCTGTTGAGCCTATTGAAACCAATATTATTATTTTTGAACTAAATGCTGGGATTGATGAAAATACGTTTACAAAAAAGCTAAAAGATAACAATATTCATATCATTGGAATGGGAGGAGGCAAGCTACGTATGGTAACCCATTTAGATTATACCAACACCATGCATGATTATGTTTTATCGACATTAAAAGGTCTAAAAGTCTAACCATCTAAAAAGTCCAATCCGTCTATTTAAACATATCCAAACCAGGAATGTTTGGTAAACCTTCTTTAGCAGCAGCAGCAAGCTCTGTTTCGTTTATTTTGGTGGCTTTTTCTATGGCTTTGTTTAAAGTTACAACTAAATAATCTTCAAGTTCTTCTTTGTCTTGTAGTAAATCATCTGAAATAGCGATAGATTTAATGGTTCTATTGGCCGATAAGGTAATTTTCAATTTTCCATCAAGGCTTTTTTCATCAATGAACACAGAGTTCAATCGTATTTTAGTCTCTTCAACTTTCTTTTGGGTTTCTTTTAATTTACCCATCATATTCATCATATCTCCAAACATAATTTTATAATTTTTTAATCCCTACAAAACTATATAATTTTTATATTTTTGGCACTTTATATTTCATAACAAATACGTCCTTTGAAAAATAGCATATCATATCCCATAGCAAAGAAAAAATCTAAAAAACTAAAAATACATCATGATACTAGAATCGATGATTACTATTGGCTAAACGATAAGGATAATCCAGAAGTTATCGACTATTTGAACTCAGAAAATGCCTATACCAAACAGATGATGTCTCATACCGAAGATTTTCAGAAAGCTTTGTTTAATGAAATGAAAGGTAGAATTAAGGAAGATGACACCACCGTTCCTTACAAGTTAAATGGTTATTGGTACATTACGCGTTATGAAAAAGGAAAAGACTATCCTATTTATCTTAGAAAGAAGGAAAGCTTAGAAGCTGCAGAAGAAATTCTTTTTGACTGCAATGAGATGGCTAAAGATTATGCCTACTTTAATTTAGGAAGCATTGCCATTAGCCCAAACAATAAACTGGCAAGTTTCTCAACAGATACTGTTAGCAGAAGACAGTATACCATTCAAATAAAAAATCTGGAAACGGGTGAGATTTATTCCGATAAAATTTTAAATACCACAGGAAGTGCCGTCTGGGCCAATGATAATGAAACCTTGTTTTATACCATAAAAGATGAGCTAACGCTTCGTTCCCATAAAATTTTTAAGCATAAGTTGTGCTCTAATACTACAGAAGATTCTCTTGTATTTCACGAAAAAGATGAAACCTACAATACGTTTGTTTATAAATCCAAATCTAGAAAATATATAATTATTGGGTCTTCCAGCACGTTAACTTCAGAATATAGAATTTTAAATGCCAATACGCCTGATGGAAAATTTAAAATATTTCAAAAGCGAGTTCGAGAATTGGATTATAGCATAGCGCATTTCAATGATGTCTTCTATATTATTGCCAATAGTGAAGGCGCTAAAAATTTTAAACTTTTAAAAACCCATGAAACTAAAACAAAAAAAGAATTTTGGGAAGAAGTTTTGCCTCATAGAAACCATGTTTTAATCGAGGATATTGAAATTTTTAAGGATTATTTAGTCGTAAATGAACGTGAAAATGGTTTAAATAACTTAAGAATTATGAGTTGGAACGGTAAAGAAGATTATTATTTACCGTTTGAAAGCGAAACCTATACCGCCTATATTGGCAATAATCCCGATTTTGATAGTGATGTTTTACGATATGGCTATAATTCTTTAACATCGCCAAGTGCTGTGATTGATTATAATTTTTATACAAAACAGAGTGACATTAAAAAAGAGCAGAAAGTTTTAGGGGATGATTTTGATAAAAATGATTACGAATCAAAACGGCTTTGGGCTACGGCCAGAGATGGCGTAAAAGTTCCCATTTCAATGGTGTATAAAAAAGGGATAAAACTCAACGGGGAAAATCCTTTATTGCTGTATGCTTACGGTTCTTATGGCTCTACCATAGATCCTTCTTTTTCTACCATTCGGTTAAGTTTGCTCAATAGAGGGTTTATTTATGCCATTGCTCATGTGAGAGGTGGTGAATATCTTGGCAGACAATGGTATGAAAACGGAAAACTTCTATCTAAACTTAACACCTTTCATGATTATATAGATTGTTCAAAATTCCTCATCACAGAGAAATACACATCCAAAAAGCATCTTTACGCTTATGGAGGTTCTGCTGGAGGCTTGCTTGTAGGAGCTGTTATTAACATGAATCCAGAATTATATCATGGTGTTTTAGCGGCTGTTCCATTTGTTGATGTGGTGACAACGATGCTTGATGACACCATTCCATTAACCACAGGCGAATATGATGAATGGGGAAATCCTCATAATAAAGAGTATTATCATTATATAAAACTATATTCACCATATGATAATGTAGAACAAAAAAACTATCCTAATATGCTTATAACCACAGGATTGTATGATTCTCAAGTGCAGTATTGGGAACCCGCAAAATGGGTAGCCAAACTACGAGCGTATAAAAAAGATTCTAACAAAATCTTATTTCATATAGACATGGATTCTGGTCATGGAGGTGCTTCCGGACGTTTTGAAAGTTTAAAGGAAGTGGCCTTAGAATATGCCTTTTTATTAGATTTAGAAGGAATTCATTGTTAATAAAAAAAAATGTTTTATTTTTGCTTGGTTTAAGTTACCTTAATTTTTTTAATTAAAGTAGCGCTTAAAAAGCATTTATGAAACATAAAAATCAGGTTTTTGACAATGTATTGGATTTAGTAGGTAAAACACCACTTATTAAACTTAATAAAATCACCTCTCCATTTAAAGGTAATTTTTACGCAAAAGTAGAAGCTTTTAATCCGGGGCACTCTTCAAAAGACAGAATAGCGCTTTACATTATTGAGCAAGCAGAAAAACAAGGTATTTTAACACCTGGTGATACTATTATTGAAACTACTTCCGGTAATACTGGGTTTAGTTTAGCTATGGTTAGTATTATTAAGGGGTATGATTGTATTTTGGCTGTAACCTCTAAATCTTCTGCCGACAAAATAGACATGCTTAAAACCATGGGTGCTAAAGTGTATGTTTGTCCTGCACATGTAAGTGCCGATGATCCTAGATCGTATTATGAAGTTGCGAAAAGACTGCATCAAGAAATAAAAGGCTCTGTTTACATCAATCAATATTTCAATCAATTGAATGTTGATGCTCATTATTATTCAACAGGTCCGGAAATATGGAAGCAAACCGAAGGGAAAATAACCCATTTGGTAGCTTGTAGCGGAACTGGTGGAACTATTTCTGGTACTGCAAAGTATTTAAAAGAGCAAAACCCTAACATTAAGGTTATTGGAGTAGATGCTTTTGGTTCGGTTATTAAAAAATATCATGAAACCAAAGAATTCGACGAGAAAGAGATCTATCCTTATAGAATTGAAGGATTAGGGAAAAATTTAATCCCTTCTGCTACAGATTTTGATACCATTGACGAGTTTATTAAAGTAACGGATGAAGAAAGTGCTCACACAGCTAGAATGATTGCTAAATCTGAAGGTCTATTTGTTGGCTATACCTCTGGAGCAGCCATGCAGGCCATAAAACAATTAGGAGAAGAAGGAAGATTTAAAAGTACAGATTGTGTTGTGATTATTTTCCCAGACCATGGTTCGCGCTACATGAGCAAGATTTACAGTGATAAATGGATGAGTGAACAAGGCTTTTTTGATAGTGTTAATGCCGAAGCCATTAAAAAAATTGAGTATATAAAATAATTAACCATAAATTTATTGAAAAGAGATAGTATTGTTTTTAACAAAATTCTATCTCTTTTTTATTTTATTAATAATTCAATAGTAAAAATTATGTTCAAACCATATAAATATTTAATTTTGCCCCAACTAACTAAGGATTAAAAGCTTTACAAAGGAGCATATAAATGAACCGTATTTTAATGTAACTGAAGTTTTTTTTTAGAAGTTATATTGAATTTTTTAATAGCAATAACACATGTAATTAATGAAAGATTTATTTGAAAAAATTTATAAAGATAAAGGACCACTAGGAAAGTGGGCTTCTCAAGCAGAAGGTTATTTCGTATTTCCTAAATTAGAAGGGCAAATTTCTAATCGGATGAAGTTTCAAGGAAAAGATGTTATTACTTGGAGCATCAACGATTATTTAGGGTTGGCAAACCATCCTGAAGTAAGAAAAGTAGATGCCGAAGCAGCAGCAGCCTATGGCTCAGCCTATCCTATGGGAGCAAGAATGATGTCTGGTCATACAAATCTTCACGAAACCTTGCAAAAAGAACTCGCTGAATTCGTTAATAAAGAAGCTGCTTATCTTTTAAATTTTGGGTACCAAGGGATGTTATCTACAATTGACGCTTTGGTTAATAAAAATGATATCATTGTTTATGATGTTGATGCGCATGCCTGTATTATTGATGGTGTTCGTCTGCACATGGGTAAACGATTTACATACAAACATAATGATTTAGAAAGCATTGAAAAAAATCTAGACAGAGCCACTAAAATGGCAGAACAGACTGGTGGAGGTATTTTGGTTATTTCTGAAGGGGTTTTTGGCATGCGAGGTGAACAAGGCATATTAAAAGAAATTGCAGCCTTAAAGAAAAAATATAACTTTCGATTTTTAGTGGATGATGCTCATGGATTTGGTACACAAGGAAAAACAGGTGCTGGTACAGGAGAAGAGCAAGGGGTGCAAGACGATATAGATGTATACTTTGCTACGTTTGCAAAATCTATGGCAGGCACAGGTGCTTTTATAGCCGCTGATCAAGAAATTATAGACTATTTAAAATATAATTTACGCTCGCAAATGTTTGCTAAGTCATTGCAAATGCAATTGGTTGTTGGTGCCAGAAAGCGTTTAGAAATGCTCAAAACCATGCCAGAGCTTAAAAATAAGCTATGGGAAAATACCAATGCTTTGCAAAACGGACTTAAAGAACGAGGCTTTGATATTGGAACTACACAAAGCTGTGTAACTCCAGTGTATTTAAAAGGCAGCATTCCAGAAGCTATGGCCTTAGTTAAAGACCTAAGAGAGAATTTTGGAATCTTCTGTTCTATAGTGGTTTATCCTGTAATACCTAAAGGACTAATTTTACTTAGATTAATTCCAACCGCAACGCATACGCTAGAGGATGTTCAAATATCATTGGATGCTTTTGATGCCATTAGAGCTAGACTTGAAAACGGCACCTATCAAAGGTTATCAGCTGCGGTTATGGCAGCAATGGGTGAGTAATAGATAGTAATAGATAATATTAAAAATATAAGATAAAAATGCCACTTTTAAAGTGGCATTTTTTATTATAACATCTTTCTATAGGTTTTGCGTCTTCTGTAAACCTCAGGTGAAAAATGTTTCCATATTTGATGAATGGCTGTATTATCTTCAAGCTCTGGAGTTCTAAAACATGTCTGGATTCCTTTTTCGGTAAATGTTTTATAATATTCATTAAAAATAACCGCATGTACCCCTT
>PFKE01000003.1 GCA_002784145.1 Flavobacteriaceae bacterium CG_4_10_14_3_um_filter_33_47
CGTTTGTGGGATGTTTTAGTAGATCCGGCTCGAAAAATACGTATCGGTAACAAATTGTATTTTGGTGATGATGATACCTTAGTGGCCGAAGTTATTGATAACACAACCTCTAGAGGTAGAACCTTACGTTTCCTTTTTGATGGATCATACAAGGAGTTCAGAAAAAAACTAACAGAATTAGGAGAAACACCGCTTCCAAAGTATATTAAAAGGCAAGTAGAGCCTGAAGATGAAGAACGTTATCAAACCATATTTGCAAAAAATGAAGGTGCTGTGGCGGCTCCAACGGCAGGATTGCACTTTTCAAAACATTTATTAAAACGCTTAGAAATTAAAGGTGTTAAATTTGCCGAAGTAACCTTGCATGTAGGCTTAGGAACCTTTAACCCTGTCGAGGTTGAAGATCTTTCAAAACATAAAATGGATAGCGAAGAGTTGCAAATTAATTCAAAAGCCGTTGAAATCGTCAATAGAGGCATTAAAGAAAAAAGACGTGTTTGCGCTGTGGGTACGACCGTTATGAGAGCTATTGAAAGTTCTGTTTCTTCAAGCGGTAAGCTTAATGAAATTGATGGATGGACTAATAAATTTATTTTTCCTCCGTATGATTTTAGTATCGCTAACTGTATGATTACAAACTTTCATACACCAAAATCTACACTTTTAATGATGGTTTCCGCCTTTGCGGGTCATGATTTAATTAAAAAGGCTTATGTAGAAGCCATTAAAGAAAACTACAAGTTTTACAGTTATGGCGATGCCATGTTAATCATATAATATTTTTTAAATGAATAAAAAATATTATATTTATATCTGATTTACAGATAGTTATATATTAATTTAAAGCATTACAACCAACAGCAGGCCACTCTATAGTCATGTTCGTTTGACGACTTTATTTCTAAAAAACATCCCGTTCGAGTTTTAGACTTAGTTGTGGAGTCCATCTCTTTCAACCATTATTAAAAGCCTATAGCAAAGAAGGAAATCCTGCCTATCATCCCAAAAATGTTGTTTAAGGTTATGTTGTAAATTTATGTGACCAACATTCATTCTTCACGAAAAATTGAATTAGCCAGAAGAGACAACATTATTTTCATGTGGTTAATAGGGATGACCATTGTAGATCATAGTACGATCAATAGATTTAGAAACAATAATATATGCTAAAAAAGAACACTATTACAATCTTTGGCAACAGCAAATACCAGTTTTTTCATTTTTTATGATGTTGCAAAGGTAAAACGATTTTTAGCGTTTATCATGGTTTTCTAATTTTTTATGAAACGAGTACTTGAAATTGTGGTTTTTACGGTAAAACCGTAACACATTATGTGTTAAAGTGATAAAATAACCAAAAAACACTAAAAATAGTAGGAAAAACCATTTTTTTTTGATATTTGACAGAGTTATCACATAAATTAATTCTTAAAATAAAACGTAATCAATTATTAATTTATTGAACTTAACCTAAATGAAACAAATATTTCCTAAAGAGATTATAGACAGTACGGTAGAAGTACACCAATTTAAGCACGGTAAAAAAAGCCAAATAATTTACAGCATCATTCTCATTGCATTAATAACAGGTATTAGCTTGTTGCCTTTTATTAAAGTAGATATCTATACATCTGCAAGAGGGCTTATAAAACCAGATAAAGAAAGGCTATCTGTAAGTTCTTTAAATGCAGGTAAAATAAGCGCAGTTCATTTGAAGAACAATCGATTAGTCCATAAAGGAGATACTCTATTGGTACTTGATAATGCTATTATTAATGAAAAACTCAAACTTTCGGAACAGCAGATAGACAACATGCATTTGTTTATTAACGATTTGTCGTATTTAGTGGAAAATAAGAATATTAAATTATACAAGATACAATCTCCAAAATATATCAAAGATTATCTGCTCTATCAACAAAACATGCACGAGTTACAAACCCGATTTAAAAAATTAAAACAGGATTTAGAGAGAAACAAGTTGCTTTATAAAAAGGAGGTCATTGCCAAAGTAGAATTTGAAAACACAAAGTTAGATTATGATTTAGCAGCAAGCAACATAAACCAATTACAACAACAACAGCGGAATACCTGGCAAGCCAGCCTTACCGAATATAAAAACAGTTTATTGGAGTTTGAAAGCACACATAATCAATTAATAGAGAATAAATCTCAATTTATGGTAACAGCACCTATAACAGGCATATTGATGAATGCCACAAGTTTAGAAACAGGCAGTTTTTTAAATGCAGGACAACCTTTTGTTGATATTTCTCCAAATACTAATTTATTGGTAGAATGTTATATAAGTCCGCAAGACATTGGGTTGTTAAAACTTAATAACCAAGCAAACTACCAAATAGATGCCTATAACTATAACCAATGGGGCTTGGCAAGCGGTAACATTATAGATATAGGCAAAGACATTGAGTTTATAGAAAACGCTTCGGTTTTTAAAATACAATGCAGCATGAATGAAAAAACATTAAAACTTAAAAACGGTTTTGCCGGCGAATTAAAAAAGGGCATGACCCTTAACGCCCAATTTAAATTGGCGGAGCGCACGCTTTTTGATTTGTTATATGATAAAGTGGATGATTGGGTAAACCCAAGCCAGCAAGATATTGTAAGTA
Source organism: Flavobacteriaceae bacterium CG_4_10_14_3_um_filter_33_47 (assembly GCA_002784145.1). Classification (GTDB taxonomy): domain Bacteria; phylum Bacteroidota; class Bacteroidia; order Flavobacteriales; family Flavobacteriaceae; genus Yeosuana. The sequence continues at coordinate 2,634 of PFKE01000003.1, forward strand.
TTAATTAAAAATTTGCATAAAATGAAAAGCCTAAAAACCCTAGAACGCCTACAACAACTGCACCAACGTATTTCTCAAGAAAATACTGGCACACCAAAAGAACTAGCTTCGTTTATGAATATTAGTGAACGCTCACTTTACAAACTCATTGAGCAATTAAAAGACCTCACAGCACCTATTTCTTATAACCGTATTATTAACACCTATTATTATGATGGTGATTTTGAGTTACAAATTAACATTTCGGTAACCGCACTAAGCAACAATGAAAAAATACAAGTGTTTGGAGGCAGCTATTTTTTAAAGAAAAATACTTTACTGCAAGGTTTGTGCAGTGGGCGCCTTTATATTAGCTAAATCAAAACAAGTTACTGGACGCAGTAAGGAGGTTAGACGTAACCTTAATTTTTTGTTTTGGTAAAAACAAATGTTTAACTTT
>PFKE01000022.1 GCA_002784145.1 Flavobacteriaceae bacterium CG_4_10_14_3_um_filter_33_47
GCAAAAGAAATTTTCAGACGACTTCCTGAAGTGAAGACAAAGCTTTGGGGAGGAAGCTTTTGGACAAGAGGCTACTATGCAAACACAGTAGGTCAACACGGTAACAAAGATGTAATCAGAAAATATAATGAAAATCAATGTAAAGAAAGAATATTGAGTTGTTTCATGCACTGATTCATCATTTGATAGGTTCTTTCTATATCATCATCTAAACCAATGGAGAAACGTATTAATCCATCGCTTAAACCCATTTCTTTTTGTTCTTCTAAAGGTATCTCACTGGAGGTAGAACTTCCTGGAGCACTAAACAAGGTTTTATAAAAACCTAAACTTACCGCTAAATAACCAAGACTCTTTTTTTGCATAAGTTCCATGAGTTCATTGGCCTTATCTAGAGAACCAACATCTATGGTTAGCATACCACTATAGCCATATTCTGTATTCATCATGGTATTAAATAACTCATGTGATGGATGAGACTTTAAACCGGGGTACACGGTTTTTAATCCGTCTAACTCGAATTTTTGAGCAAGATACATGGCGTTTTTACTGTGTTGTTTCATTCTAATGTGCAAGGTGCGTAAATTCTTTAGCACAGAAGCCGCTCTTAAACTATCCATAGTAGAACCTAAAAGCATGCAAGCACCATCATTAACATTACGTAATTGATTAATAAATTCTTGTGTACCACAAACAACACCACCAACCGTATCACTGGAACCATTAATGAATTTAGTTAAGCTGTGAATCACAACATCAGCTCCCAATATTGACGGAGAAATGGTTAATGGCGAAAACGTATTGTCTACCACCAACTTTATATGGTGCTTCTTGGCAATTTTGGCTAATGCAGCAATATTGGCAACTTCCAACAGCGGATTACTAATGGATTCGCAAAAAATAACTTTGGTGTTTTTGTTAATGGCGGCCTCGACGACTTCGAGTTTTGTAATATCAACAAACGATGTGTTGATTTGAAATCTTGGAATGAAATTTTTTAAAAACGCATAGGTTCCTCCATAAATAGTTCTACTGCTTACAATATGGTCGCCAGCTTGACAAAGTTGTAGTAGAACTGGCGTAATGGCTCCCATACCAGAAGCCGAAACATTTGCAGTTTCTGTGCCTTCCATGGCAGCTAATGCTTCTCCTAAATAAAGATTAGAAGGAGATGAATGACGAGAATATAAATAACAGCCATCGGCATTTCCTTCAAAAGTATCAAACATGGTTTTAGCAGAAAGGAATGTATACGTAGACGAATCAGAAATAGAAGGGTTAACGCCTCCAAATTCTCCAAAATATTGTAAATCTTGAATACGGTTAGCAGGTTTAAATGACATAAGTTTTAGTTTTAATGCTTATCAAATTTCACTTAATTAAGTTATAAAAACAATCAAATAACTATTATTTAGATAATAAAACTATATTATTAAATATATATAGATTATTTTTATATATAAATTAATTTTAAACGATTATTGATGAAAATTTTTCAACGATGATGTTAGATACTATCGATCAGCAATTATTAGGTTTTTTGCAACAAGATTGTAAACAAACAAACAAAGAGCTTTCAAATAAGTTAAATCTCTCTGTAACCGCCGTTTATGAGCGGATAAAAAAACTGGAAAAAGCAGGAATTATTAACCGTTATGTTGCTTTAGTAAAAAAGGAGAAAATTGAAAGAGCCTTTGTGGCCTTTTGTCATGTTAAGCTTATTCAGCATGCCCAAGAATATGTTGTAAAATTTGAAAGAGAAGTTGCAAATATTAACGAGGTTCTTGAGTGTTATCATATTAGTGGAGATTATGATTATTTGCTTAAAGTGCTTGTAAAAGATATGGAAGCCTTTAGAGAATTTATGGTTAATAAATTAACCAACATAAATCATATTGGTAGTACACACAGTATGTTTGTAATAAATGAAGTGAAGCATACTACAGCTATAACTATTTAACAAGACCTCTATACTATTTTAATGCTATATTTATATATATTAGTTTTAATTAGTGCAATTTTTAGCAGTTCATTTTTTTTAGTAGTCTGTAATTCAACAAAATAAATTATTTTAGTTTCCGTAACATACGGTATTTATGCATTTTAGTGTATTCAATAAGCCTGAGAGATATGTTTGACTTTCCTACATAAATGACTAATATCACATATTTTATCCGTTCTTTTTGCTATTTTTATAAAATTAAAACTATAAATGACATCATGAAAAAAACCTCTTTTTTTTTATTAGGTATTATATTAGGTGCCTTAGTTACCTACTTTTTTTGTGCAAGACAACCTAAAACAGAAGATGATGGCGTAAAAATTGTAAAACCTAAAGGAGTTATTACCATTGAAGAAGCAAAAGAATTAAATGCTAATTGGACCTTATACAGAAAAAAAGCGGTTGATTCTGCCGCACAAAAACAAGGCAGAAGTCAAGATGACAGCTCTACTTTGTGGTCTTTAAAAGATATAGAAGATTATTTGGTTTATGCAAAAAATCAATCAGACAGTTTGGGTTATGATATGACAGGTTTACGGGTGTATTTAAGCGTTTATGGTAAGAATGCAGGACAAGCTAAAAAAGATTTAACCACCATGTTTATAGTGCCAACAGGAAAAATAACTAAATCAGAAGCCAGTGTTATTATGTTTCCAATAAAGGATGGTGATTTACCGGTAGATCCTTTAAATGATGGGACAGGAGGACAAGGCGGTTATCCTCAATAATAATTAATGAGCGAATTTTTATTAGAATACTACAACACAATAACCTTTTGTGTTGAAATTTTAGCAGCTGTTACAGGTTTAGTGCTTTATAACAAGTATAAACAAACAGCTGCTAAATATTTTATATGGTTTTTAGTGTATTTGTCTGTTTGCGATTTTATTGGGAGTTATGTGCATTATATTAAAAATGATGGATTTTTAAATTTTTTGGAAGGCACTGTTTTTATTAGAAATTTTTGGTGGTCAACCTTGTATTGGAAAATTGGGGCCATTCTATTTTTTTCTTTTTATTATTATTATTATATCTTAACATACGAAAAATTTAAAAGAATTGTAAAATACAGTGGGTATTTCTTTTTAGCCTTTTCAATTGTTTACATACTATTTAATTGGGATGATTATTTTGTTCAGTTTTTCCCAATAATAAGCATTCTAGGAGCGATTATAGTTTTTTTATGTACTATATTTTATTTTTTTGAAACGCTAGAAAGTGATAAAATATTAACGTTTTATAAATCCATTAATTTTTACATAAGTGCTGCCATATTTATTTGGTGGCTTATTATAACGCCTTTGGTATTTTACGATATTTATAATTCCCATTACGATTGGAATTTTATTTTTTTAAAATGGCAAATTTATTTATTTGCCAATATATTAATGTATTCAACCTTTACATTTGCTTTAATATGGTGCAAACCGGAGAACGATTAGCCAGTACAACTGCTGAAAGATATTTATTGGTGTATATGATTGCTGTTTTAGTAATTGTTACAACTCTTGTTATTGTATTTTTCATCGTATTTCAAAAGCGTAAAAACAAATTACTGTTAGATAAAATACAACAACAGCAAGCCTTTGAAGAAGAGATTACAAAAGCACAAACCGAGATACAAGAGCAAACCTTAAAAAATATTGGTTGGGAATTGCATGATAATGTTGGCCAGTTATTGGCCTTTGCAAGCATGCAGTTAAGTATTTTGAAAATGCAGGTTTCTGATGATGTTAAAGATAAATTTAAAGATACCTCTGAAGCGCTTCAAAATAGTTTAAAAGAAGTAAGGTCTTTATCAAAATCCTTAAATCATGAAGTTATTTTAAACATAGGTTTTGAAAAGTCAATAACCAATGAGCTGGACCGATTAAAAAAAATGAAATTTGCTTCAGCTACTTTAGAGGTAAAAGGAGAAAAAATAGCTTTTGAAAATAGAAAGGACGAAATCATTATTTTTAGAATCATACAAGAGTTTTTGTCCAATTCAGTAAAATATTCAAAAGCAAAACATCTTAACATTCTCCTTCAATATGAGCCAGATTATTTAAAAATTATAGCAACAGATGATGGTGAAGGATTCGACATGCAAACGGTTGAAAAAGGATCAGGATTATTAAATATGGAAAGTAGGGCTGCTTTAATTCATTCAAAATTAAATCTTGTTTCAAAACCCAATGAAGGCGTGCAGTTAATCCTTGAATATCCTTATAAAAAACACTAAAAATACTTAAGGAAAAATTTTATAAGTTTTGTTTTTCCTTTGTAAGGCGCATATCTTAGCGGCAAATCTAGCCAGTTTCCTTTTTTAACAATGGATTTTTTATGCGAAAATGTATAAAACGTATGTTTGCCATGATAAGCGCCATGGCCGCTGTTGCCAACACCACCAAAAGGCAATTTAGGATTTGCAAATTGAATGACTGTATCATTAATGGCGCCGCCACCAAACGAATAATTGGTTATCATTTTTTTTGCAAAAGTGTGATTGCTTGTAAACACATAAAGTGCCAAAGGTTTATCATATTTTGAGATAATGGTTCTTAAATCGTCATCATTGTCATAACTTAAGATCGGTAAAATAGGACCAAAAATTTCATCTTTCATAACCTCACTTTCCAAACTTGGCTCATCAATCACAGTAGGCGCAAGGTACAAGTCATCTTCATTCATGTTACCACCAATAACAATGGTTTCATTGTTAAGCAAGGAAGCTAATCGTTTAAAGTTTTTTAAATTAATAATTCTGGCAAAATCTTCGGATTCTTTAGGATTTTTAGAATATGAGAATTCCAGTTCTTTTTGAAGTGCTTTTATAAATGGCTGTTTTACAGATTTATGGATGATAACGTAATCTGAGGCTATGCAAGTTTGTCCTGCGTTTAAAAATTTACCCCAAACCATACGTTTTGCTGCTAATTTAATATGGGCGGTTTCATCTATAATACAAGGGTTTTTTCCTCCAAGTTCTAAAGTGGTTGGTGTGAGAAATTGGGCAGCAGCTTGAGCCACTATTTTACCCACATGTACGCTACCGGTAAAGAAAATATAATCCCAATGGAATGATAATAGTTCTTGGGCGATCTTAGCATCGCCTTGTACAACTGCGACATGATTTTTATTAAAGATAGTTTGAATAATACTTTCAACCACTTTTGATGTGTTTGGTGTGAGTTCACTGGGTTTTAAAACTACGGTATTGCCCGCTGCTATAGCTCCAATAATAGGTAATAACGATAATTGATAAGGGTAATTCCAGGGAGAAATCACTAAAACAGTTCCATAAGGTTCGTAATAAATTTTATCTGTTGAAGGAAAATTTAAGAGCGATGGAAACACACGATTTGGTGTTGCCCATAAATTTATATTTTTAATGGTTGCATTCAGTTCTGATAGAACCAGTACAGTTTCAGATAAGATGGCTTCAAAAGGAGGTTTTTTGAAATCAGCATACAACGCATCGATAATAGCTTGCTCATTTTTAATGAGTTCAAATTTTAAACGGATCAGTATTTTTTTTCTAAATGCTATAGTTTTAGTCTCTCCTTTTAAAAAAAAGGCTTTTTGGTTGTTTATAAGCTTTGAAATCATATAGAATAGTTATTTTTAAATCTACAAAAAATTACAGACAAGCATCCCAAATAACATCTTTTGGTAAGTTGGCAGTAATTTCAATAGGTTCATTTTTTACTGGATGTATGAATGTTATGTTTCTGGCGTGCAAATGAATGCTACCATCATCATTACTTCTATCAAAACCATATTTTAAATCGCCTTTAATGGAGCAGCCTATATGAGCTAGTTGTGCCCTTATTTGGTGATGTCTGCCAGTTTCTAAAGCTATTTCAAGTAAAAAATAACGATCTAATTTTTTTAAAATCTTGTAATGTAAAACAGCTTTTTTACTGTCTTTAACCTCATGCTGGTAAACGTAAGATTTGTTGTTTTTCGGATTTTTTTTTAACCAATGGATTAAAGTATCTTGTTGTTTTTCTGGTTGGTTTTTTACAATGGCCCAATAGGTTTTAGTAATATCTTTTGAAACAAAAAGAGCATTCAGTCTTGGTAAAACTTTGCTTGTTTTTGCAAACATAACCAGGCCAGTGGTAGGTCTGTCAAGTCTATGAACGACGCCTAAATAAACATTTCCTGGTTTGTTATATTTTTCAGCAATATATTCTTTTACAACATCACTAAGTGGTTTATCACCAGTTTTATCGCCTTGAACAATATCACCTGCACGTTTATTAACGACCACAATGTGGTTATCTTCAAATAAGATTTGAAGGTTAGATTTGTTGGATAAAACTTTAGACACTAATATTGTTCGTTATCGTTTGGAAAATCCCTGCTTTTAACATCGGTAACATATTGTGATATAGCTTTGGTCATGTCTTCATATAAGTTCATGTATCTGCGTAAAAAACGAGGATTAAATTCATGCGTAATACCCAACATATCATGAAGCACCAAAACTTGTCCGTCAACCCCATTGCCAGCGCCAATACCAATGACCGGAATGCTAATACTCTCAGCTACTTGTTGGGCTAATTTTGCGGGTATTTTCTCAAGCACTATTCCAAAGCAACCAACACGTTCTAGCATTTTAGCATCTTTTATTAAATCTTCTGCTTCTTGATCTTCTTTAGCACGAACGGTATAGGTTCCAAATTTGTAGATAGATTGTGGGGTTAGACCTAAATGACCCATAACCGGGATTCCTGCATTTAAAATGCGCTTTATAGATTCTTTTATTTCGTTGCCACCTTCCATTTTTACAGAATGCGCGCCACTTTCTTTCATAATCCTAATGGCAGAACGAAGCGCTTCTTTTGGATCGCTTTGATAACTTCCAAAGGGCAAATCTACCACAACTAAAGCACGTTCAATAGCTCGAATTACTGAAGAGGCATGATAAATCATTTGATCCAAAGTAATGGGTAGGGTAGTTTCATGACCAGCCATAACATTACTGGCAGAATCACCCACTAAAATAACATCAATTCCGGCACTATCTACAATTTTTGCCATGGAATAATCATAGGCCGTCAGCATCGATATTTTTTCGCCATTAGCTTTCATATCCACCAATGTTTTTACGGTAATTCGCTTATATTCTTTTTTTGCTGTAGACATAGTTAGTTTTTATAAAATGTAAAAGTACTAAATATAATAAAGCCAGAAATAATGTTAAACTTTTCTTTAACGACACATACAGCTTTAAAATATAGTTTAATTTGGATATAAAATTATTATCATGACTAGAATTATAGCGTATTTATGTATCATTTTGACATCAACTTTATATGCTCAAGAAGCTGAAAACATTAATGTTAAAGCCAACATTGACACATTTTTTGAAGGGTTTCATAAAGGAGATACAACCTTAATGAAATCTGTAATGATGGATAAAATGTTGTTACAAACTACGTTTATAAATAAAGAAGGAAAGAACCAATTAATAACTGAAGACTGACAAAAACTAATGGATGCCATTGCAAACAGGACTGCTGACCAAAAATGGGATGAACGTTTACTAGATTATAACATTCAAGTTGATGGGAATATGGCCAATGTTTGGACGCCTTATGAGTTTTGGTTTAATGGCACATTTAGTCATTGTGGTGTGAATTCGTTTCAATTATTTAATGATAATGGAAATTGGAAAATCATTTATTTAATGGATACCAGAAGGAAAGAAGGTTGTAATTCAAATTCCAAAAAATAAAAACAAAACCACATACGTTATAAGTAATATTTCCATCACTTTGGGAAGGTTGAAAGGGCTTTAACAATCGGACAAATTGACGCCAACGGCCAAACCACCTTCAGACGTTTCTTTGTATTTAGAGTTCATATCCTTAGCCGTTTCCCACATGGTAGCAATTACTTTATCTAAAGGTACTTTTACGTGTTCGGGCTTTGTTTCCAAAGCCATTTCAGCAGCATTTATAGCTTTAATAGCACCCATAGCATTGCGTTCTATACAAGGTATTTGAACCAATCCAGCAATGGGGTCGCAGGTCAATCCAAGATGATGTTCCATAGCAATTTCAGCGGCAATTAGTACTTGTTCTGGTGTGCCACCAAGTAACTCTGTTAAAGCTCCGGCTGCCATAGCTGACGAGACGCCAATTTCCGCCTGGCATCCACCCATAGCAGCTGAAATAGTGGCTCCTTTTTTAAACAAACTTCCTATTTCGCCAGCAACTAACAAAAACTTTTTAATATGCTTAAAATCTGCTTCATGGTTTTCAATAACCAAATAATACATTAAAACGGCTGGAATAACGCCTGCGCTTCCATTGGTTGGAGCGGTAACCACTCGTCCCAAAGAGGCATTGACTTCATTTACACTTAATGCAAAACAACTTACCCACTTAAGGATTTGTCTGAATTTAACTTCTGTTAGTCTAATGGTCTCAAGCCATTCTTGTGGCGAACAATATGGCAAGTCGCTTTTTAAATTTTTCAGAATATCATTAGCTCGTCGTCTAACATTTAAACCTCCGGGAAGAGTTCCTTCGGTATGACAACCCAAATACATACATTCTAGCATGGTGTTCCAAATGCGCTGTAATTCAAAATCAATAGTTTCAGGAGTTCTTATTGATTTTTCATTTTCTAAAACTACTTCAGAAATGGATAATTTAAGCGCTTTGCAATAGGTTAAAAGTTCTGTCCCTAATTTTATTGGATACGGGAATGTTTTAAATATTTCTTTGTTTCTTTTGGAGTTTTTACGTTCTTCTTTAACAACAAATCCGCCACCAATAGAATAAAATGTTGACTTTTGATTTTTCCCATTAATGGATGCAGTAAACACCAAGCCATTGGCATGAAAAGGAAGAAATTTCCTATGGAAAGTTATGGCTGTATCTGGATTGAAATCAAGTGTTTTTTCATTATTGAATACTATCTTTTTATTTTGTTTAATTGAATCAATAATGGTTTCAATCTCCTCTACGGGAATAAATTCTGGATTAGCGCCACTTAATCCAAGCATGATAGCCAAATCTGTAGCATGTCCTTTTCCTGTTAATGATAAAGAACCATATAAATCTATTTTTATTTTTTCAGTGTTGTAAAATGTATTAGAATCTTTTAACTCTCTTATCCATCGCTCTGCAGCTCTCCACGGACCTAAAGTGTGTGAGCTAGACGGACCAACACCAATCTTTAACATATCAAAGACAGAAATACATTCCATAAGTTACTAATCCATTAAAATCATTTAAAATCATTGTAAAAATAGTTTTTTAAGGCGAACAGTAAAGCAAATTATATTAAACTTTAAAACAAAAAATGACAGCTTGTCAGTTTTTTGTTGTTGGCATAATCATTGACTTTATCACCATGAATTAAAAAATGAACATTCAACACAATAAAACATAAATTATGAGTAAAATAATTGGAATCGATTTAGGAACAACCAATTCTTGCGTTTCTGTCATGGAAGGTAATGAACCTGTTGTAATCCCAAATGCAGAAGGTAAAAGAACCACACCATCTGTTATCGCTTTTGTTGAAGGAGGCGAAATAAAAGTTGGTGATCCAGCAAAACGTCAAGCAGTAACAAATCCAACAAAAACAGTTTCTTCTATCAAACGTTTTATGGGAAATAAATATTCTGAATCTCAAAAAGAAGCAGAACGTGTGCCATACAAAGTAGTTAAAGGAGATAATGACACGCCAAGAGTTGATATTGATGGTCGTTTATATACACCTCAAGAATTATCGGCTATGATTCTTCAAAAAATGAAGAAAACGGCTGAAGATTATTTAGGAACAACGGTAACAGAAGCTGTTATTACGGTTCCTGCATATTTTAATGATTCTCAACGTCAAGCTACCAAAGAAGCTGGTGAGATTGCAGGATTAAAAGTAAGAAGAATTATTAATGAGCCTACAGCAGCAGCATTAGCCTATGGTTTAGATAAAAAAGGAAAAGACCAAAAAATAGTCGTATTTGATTTTGGTGGTGGTACCCATGATGTATCCATTCTGGAATTAGGGGATGGTGTATTTGAAGTATTATCAACCGATGGAGATACCCATTTAGGTGGTGATGATGTTGATGAAAAAATTATTGGTTGGTTAGCTGATGAGTTTAAAGCTGAAGAAGCTATGGATTTACGTAAAGATCCTATGTCTTTACAACGTTTAAAAGAAGCGGCTGAAAAAGCAAAAATTGAATTATCATCTTCAACTCAAACAGAAATCAATTTACCTTATATCACAGCAACTGCTAGTGGTCCAAAACACTTAGTTCGTACGTTAACCCGTGCTAAATTTGAACAATTAATCGATGATTTGGTAAAAAGAACCATAGCTCCTTGCGAGTCTGCTTTAAAAGCCGCAGGATTATCAAAAAGTGATATTGATGAAGTGATTTTAGTAGGTGGTTCAACACGTATTCCTGCAGTTCAAACAGCTGTTGAAAAATTCTTTGGAAAAGCGCCAAGTAAAGGCGTAAACCCTGATGAGGTAGTTTCATTAGGAGCAGGTATTCAAGGAGGTGTTTTAACAGGTGACGTTAAAGATGTCTTATTATTAGATGTAACACCATTATCACTAGGTATTGAAACCATGGGTAATGTTATGACCAAGCTTATAGAAGCAAACACAACCATTCCTACCAAGAAATCACAAATATTTTCAACTGCGGCAGATAATCAGCCATCAGTAGAAATACATGTATTACAAGGTGAGCGCGCTATGGCAGGCGATAATAAAACTATTGGTCGTTTTCATTTAGATGGCATTCCACCAGCAAGACGTGGAACTCCTCAAATTGAAGTTACTTTTGATATTGATGCCAATGGTATCATTCATGTAACTGCCGGAGATAAAGCAACAGGTAAAACTCAAGATATTCGTATTGAAGCCTCTTCTGGATTAACTGAAGAAGAAATCAAAAAGATGAAAGCAGACGCAGAAGCCAATGCAGAAGCAGATAAATTAGCTAAGGAAAAAGCTGAAAAATTAAATGCTGCAGATGCTATGATTTTCCAAACAGAAAGTCAGTTAAAAGAATTTGGTGATAAATTATCTGATGATAAAAAGAAACCTATTGAAGACGCTTTAGAAGCATTGAAAAAAGCATACGAAACAAAAGACGTTGCTGTAATTGACCCAGCTTTAGAAAAAATAAACGAAGCTTGGAAAGTAGCTTCAGAAGAAATGTATAAAGCACAAGCAGAAGCACAACAAGGTGGAGATGCTCAACCAGGATCAGATACGAGTCAGAATGAAAATGGTCAGGGAGAATCAAGCGATGTTGAAGACGTAGACTTCGAGGAAGTGAAATAATAGAATATACTTGTTATTATAAGCAAAAAGCGCAACCAATCCAGATAACTCTGGAGGTTGCGTTTTTTTGTTATATCAACGTGAATAATGTTTAAGCAGCCCATAAAGTTAGTTGGTTAGATTCAATCGGCGTTATATTTAAAGAAGGCTTCTTAGGAAAGAAACAGTATGCTACCAAAGCAGCAATTATGTTTAGAGGTGAGTACCTTGAAATCCCGCACTACGCATAGCCGAGATCGTTAAACGAACATACAAAGAAAGCGATTACTCCAACCAGTCTTTAAAATCCTTCACGCGTTCTCGGGCTACAATTACCTCATCCTCATTATAGGTGTTGAGTTTTATTTGCAAGCGAGAGTTGGTGTAACTTACCATATCTTTTATAGCATTGATATTTACAAAAAACTTTCGGTTTATTCTAAAAAAAGTTTGTGGCTCCAATTCATTTTCTAAAAGCTCTAAAGTAGTATCAAGTAAATAATTCCTACCTTCAGAAGTGTACAAATACGTTCCTTTATTTTCGCTATAAAAACATTCAATATCTTCAATATTAATAAGTTTTAAATGTTGCCCAATTTTTACTGAAAATCGTTTTTTATACTCTCGGTCTATAGGGTTTATCAACAGTTTTTTAATGTCGTTAAAATCTAAAGTAACGGCTTGTTTTTGTGGTAATCGTTCTTGGTATTTGTTTACGGCTTTTGCCAAATCATCTTCATCTATGGGTTTTAACAAATAATCGATGCTGTTTAGTTTAAAAGCTTGAAGTGCATATTCATCATAAGCCGTCGTAAAAATAACAGCACTTTTAATATTGATGGCTTCAAAAATTTCAAAAGATAATCCATCACTTAACTGAATATCCAGAAAAATTAAATCTGGATGTTTATTGTTTTGAAACCAAGTAATGCTTTCTTCAACTGAATGTAGTAGAGTATCTGTTTCTAGATTTAAACTGCTTAGCATTCGCTGCAAACGGCGTGCTGATGGTTTTTCGTCTTCTATAATGATGATGTTCATGGGTGTTGCTTTGGTTGTTAGGTGTTAGCAAAAATAACTACCAAAAACTACTTGAAGCGGTTTTTATCTTTATCTAAATACTCTTGGATTTTACGTTTTTCCCATTTTTTCCCAAAGAAAAAATCTGGACCAAAGGTGCCAATAAAATGAAAAAGCAGACCAATACCCCAAAAAATGGCGGTAGAAAATGTTCCAAAACTCCAAAAGTTGTCATTGTTCCTTGAAAACAGAAAAAGTAAAAATATGTTGACAATGACATAAGACGCTAAATGCCAATAAAAGCCAACTATTTTTTTTACTTTTTTTTGTGCTCTCAAATAAGCATCTTCACGATAAAAATCGTTTTGACCTTTTTGGAATTGTTTACTATTATCTTGGTTATCATTACTGTAATTTGTCATGATTTAAAATTTAAAAAGTTAATATTCTGCGCTATTGCCAGTGTTTTTGTTCTTCTTCTTCACGCATAAATTGTTCTATTTTGCGTTCTTCCCATTTCTTTCCAAAAATACCATTGTTTACAAAAACATGATAAGCGTGAAATGCTAAGCCCATACCCCAACCTATCATTGGAAACCAAAACCAATGAAAGCCCCAATAGGTTCTGTAATTGATAAATATTAGAAAAGGTATTACTAAACAATAAGATATAAGATTGTAATAAAATCCTTTAAGTTCTTCTACTTGCTTACGTGCCTTGATGTATTTGTCTTCAAAATTGTTGTTTGATGGTGTTTTCATGATTTTAGTTTTTATTTCCAACGAGTGTCGTCATCTTCACCCATATATTGTTTTAATTTACGTTCTTCCCAATTCCGACCAAAAATTCCGTCGCTTACATAAACCTTAAAGGCGTTTATAGCAATGCCAATTCCCCAACCTATCATAGGAAACCAAAACCATTGAAATTCCCAAAAGGTTTTGTAATTGATATAAATTAAGAATGGTATAACAATAAAATAGGATAGGATGCCATAATAGAATTCTTTAAGGTCATCTACATGTTTGCGAGCTCTTAAATAACTGTCGTCTATTTTTGATGATGAATTACTTTCCATGATTGATATTTGTTTGGTAAGCATCGGTATTGACACTGCAAAACTGTTTGCTTGTTGGTTAATGAATACTCTTTTTGTTGATAATAAATTGTAACGCTGTTTGATGTTTTCTAGACCTACACCACTACTTTTCTTGACAATTTGTTTAGGTTGTAAATTGTTTTCAACAACAAGATTACCTTCATTTTCATAAATTTTTATATGCAAAGGTTTGCTGGTTGTTACCATATTGTGCTTTACAGCATTTTCTAATAACAACTGTAATGACAATGGCACTACTTTGCTTTCTGGATTAGTGGCATGATCTGGAATTTCAAAAATTATACTGTCTTCAAATCTCATTTTTAGTAAAGACATGTAGGTTTTTGCAAATTCCAACTCTTCATCAACCGGCACTAATTCTTTATTCTTTTGTTCTAACACATAGCGATATACTTTTGATAATGATGTAGTAAACTTTTGCGCATTTTCTGGGTTTTCTTCTATTAAACTGGTAAGAACATTTAAACTGTTGAATAAAAAATGTGGGTCTAATTGGTTTTTTAAAGCATCAAACTTGGCACTTGCTGTACCTGCTATGACTTTTTGCTCCTTAATTTTATTTTGTTGATACTTATTATAGAAATAAACAAAGTGAAAAATAATGACTATAGTCAAGGTTATCCACAATCCAAATCGGTAATATTCAAATTTTTCATGAGTTACAAATTCAATTATTGATTTTCCTTTAAGGAGTGTATTTACAAAACCTCTTAGAAAGAAAAGAGCGATAAGAGTAATAATAGTAGAACCTGCGATTCCAATAATAATTCGTTTTACTCTATCTTCCCTACTCCATTTACGCCTTTCTAAATATTCAAAAAAATACATATTTGAATATCCAATAGCAAAAGAATATAGCTGATATAAGACAAAATCAATTAAAAATTCATTAAGATTTTTAAAATTAAAACCGCTAGATAATAGGTTTCCAACTATAAAAACAGCACATCCAATTATAAAGGTTATAACAATATTTTTAACAGATTTTGTCATGATATATACTAATCTATAAATTACTCTTTACAAGATTCTAAAAGCATTTCAACACGATCTTTACCCCAATTTGGGTGAAACGGTGTTTCAGGCTTAAAGTTAGCAAAAAGTTCTAAAGCTCTCTCCAAATCTTTGCAAAATGGCTTGGTATCTTGGCCAAAGTATTTGGCACCACCAATACCCCATTCTGCTTTACAATATACCACTCGTGGATTATCTGGTGCAATTTGTTCCGCTTGCTCATAAATAGATACCACTTTAGGTGATAAAGTCATGCCGTACGTTGCACCATCAAACGCAACCCAAGCGGTATGCAACAAAGCTTGAAGCACTAGAATTTCTGGATTGTTTTTTGAAATAGCTGTAGCATCATTAATTAAATCTTGTGCTTTTTTAAGTTGCTCTGTCAATTTTTTTTCATCTGTTAAACCAAAACTATACAGAATGTTAACTTGTGCCGCGTAATAGACTGGAAGCCAATTATCTGGTTCAGCATTGGCAATACGTTCAAACATATTGGCTGCTTCTACTGGGTTATTACTTCCCCAAAGTTCAAAGGCTTTTTCCATACCTTTTTCATAATTCGATTGAGCGCTAACAAAGCTGGTTACGAATGTGATTAAAATAATAACTAATTTTTGCATAATGATTGTTTTTAAATTATACAGCAAATATGCTTTAGCTTTCCTTTTTTTAAAAAAGCAAATGACCGAATTGTAATTTTTAAAGGATGAGATGTAAAAGGAAATTTAAAATAAAAAGAAAGCCATTTTAAAATCTTTTACAAACTTTAAAATGGCTTTATAAGACTAATTAAAATATGATTTTGAATTATTTAGCTTGAATGTTTTTTTTGTTTCTTTTAGCTTGCCATATATTTAAACACAATCGGTACGCTATATGGAACTTTTACAGGTCTTCCTCGTTGTTTTCCAGGAATCATTCTAGGAAGCAATTTAATAATTCGTTCAGCTTCTTTTTCTAAAATTTTATCTGGACCTCTTGAACGAATACCTGTTACATATCCATCTTTATCAATGACAAAAATAACGAAGACTTTACCCTGAATTCCAAGATCTAAGGCTTGTTCTGGATAATGGAAATTTTTAGCAATATGCTCCTCCATTTTAGCTTGAAAACAAGCCCTTTTTTCACGCTTACTTCCTGTTTCACAACCAGGAAATACTGGAATATCTTCAATAACAGCAAACGGCACTTCTACATCTTCTTCAACATCTTCAACGGCAACTTCTGCCACAGAAACAGGCTCGGCAATTTTATCGCTTTGATTGCTTTCTGTACTTTCTATAATGGTTTCTTCAATCTCAACAACATCTTCAACTATTTTTATAGATTCCTGAATAGCAACTGGTGGCGGTGGTGGTGGCGGTGCATTAACGTTTATGACTGGAATTTCTTCTTCAAAAACCTCTTCCATATTAACCATATCATAAGCTATATCGGTTTTATCATAGGTTTTATATTCCAACAATTGCCAAGAAATAAAGAGCATGATACTGAGTCCTATAGCAAAATACAGACTGCTATTTCGACCAATTTCCATTTCTGGATTTTTCTTTGATAACATGACTATGTATTTTAAATTAATACATTAAAGTTAACCGTTATACCCCAAAAAAAATATGATATTTGTCATACACAAATACCATATCTAAGAATTTTTCAATCGAACCATCCAAACTATTAAATTCATTGAGATTTTCGTAAAACTTGAGGTTTGAAATAGCCTTATAAATTGTCTAATTGATTGCTCTTTTTATCTTCACTAATGGTCCAGAAAAAGCCAACAAAAAAGAATTGATCAGCTGCAGGCTTCAGCTCTCGTCTATCAAAAACCCCATTTGAATTGGGTGAATTAGCATATTGATACCCATTTATATTTTTAAATCCTAACACGTTATTTACCGATGCATACAGTATTTTTTGCGGACTGATTAAATACGCCCAGTTAATACTCAGACTTTGGTATGCTTTGGTTTTATCATTCATAAACCCCGTTGAATTTGGGTTGTTAAAAGGTCTTCCTGAAGCAAAAGAATAACTAAATCCTACTTGGCTTCTCCAGTCATTAATCCAGTATTTACCAACCAATGACAGGTTATGGGTATTGGCAAAATTTGGTTGAGCCTCAACTGGATAATTTTTATACATTCGCTTGGTATCTAAAAGCGAATAACTAATCCAGTAATCAACATTTTTTATACTCTTATTATCTCGCCAGAACAGGTCAATTCCTTTAGCAAATCCATAACCATTGCTGTTATATTGACTATCAAATTGTGCAAAATCTGTATTATATTTTACCAAATTATGGTAGTCTTTAAAGTAAGCTTCGGCTCTGAAAATTTTTCTATCTAAATTAAATTGATAGTTTAAAATATAATGTGTCGTGTTTTGTGCTTTTAAATTTTGATTAAACTTTAATATACTGCTTGATGGGTTCTGATAAAAATTACCATAGGCCAATGATACCTGACTGGTTTTCGAAGTTTTGTAAGCCAACGAGAGTCTGGGTGCAGCATTAAATGTTTTAAACAATTCACTATACTCTGATCTCAATCCCACTTTAAACGCTAATTCTCTTGAAACAAAAATATCAGACTCAACATAGGTAGAAGCTATGTTATCATCATATCCATAGTCGGCATTATTTGTGTTAACATCAGAAACATTTTCTTTAAAATTTGAAGCCAAATATTCAGTGCCAAAATATAGTTTAAACCAATTGCTAAAGCGCTTTTTAAATTTTAGTTTTGCATGAAAAGCCGTTTCAGTATCCTTTACAAGCATATCGAATACGTTTAAGTCATTATTACCACGTGTAAAGCTCATACCTCCAAAAACATCCCAAGTGTCGTTTAATTTGCCTTGATAAGACCCATTAAAATATAGGTTATTATTTTTTAATTTAAAATGAACGCCTTCAGTTTGGTTAATATCTTCTTGTTTGAGTTCAAAATTTGTGTTATCAAATGCGGCATAAAGTTTTAAAAGTCCGGTATCAAACTTTTTTCTAAAAACTGATTCACCTGAAAAGGTCTCGAAAGGTTTTATCCAATCATTTCTATCAGGAAAAGCAGCAATATATGGTGCTAAATTAACATAAGCTCCATTAACACTCAAGGAACTTGTTTCCCATTTTTGTGTATTTCCCAAAGAGCCACCTATACTCATAATGCCAATATCTGTTTTATCTTGATTGGGCTCATCAATGGTGTTCAATAACAATACACTGGACAATGCCTGACCATATTCGGCAGAATAACCACCTGTTGAAAAGGTAATTCCATCAAATAAAAAAGGCGAATATCTACCTCTTGTAGGAGAGTTATTGGTGGTAGGTGTATAAGGCGTAAACACACGAATACCATCGATAAAAATTTGTGTTTCTTCTGCCTCACCGCCTCTAACAAACAATCTGCCATCTTCTGCAACGGTTGTGGTGCCTGGCAATGTTTGCAAAGCCCCCACAAAATCGCCTAGGGCACTTGCAGTGGTTACCACATCTAATGGTTTTAACACATTAACTTTAGTATTATCTCCAGCTTGAAAGGTTCCAGCAGAAAGCACTACGGCATCTAAAGTGTTTACATCTTTTTTTAGATATACAGTTAAATCTTTCATATAAGAAACCTCTCCAACCCTATAAAATCTTTCAAAAGAAACGTATGAAACTATCAACGTTTGAGTTCCAGTTTCACTTGTTTTAAAATTAAAATGACCGTTATCATCCGTTGTACTTCCATCATAAGTACCTTCTAAAAAAACATTGGCTCCTATAATTGGAATGCCTTTATGGTCTAAAACAATACCACTTATAACTTGTTGTGCACTTAATTTAAAACTTACTAAAACTAAAAGAATAACGATAATTTTTTTCATGATGAAATTTGGTTTGTTATATTGTTGGAACAAAATTGAAAAAGAAAAACATGACCAAAAATTGAATTTAACCGAACTGTAAAATTTAGTAGATGAATTGAAAAACCCATGAAAATAGCATTCAACTTTTTTAAACAATGACATTGATTTTTAAAAAATGCCATCACTAAAAAAACACTTAACATACTATAAAATCCAATTATTAAGTCCAATTATTTTTTATATATTCGCTATGTTGAATAATGCAAAATTTTAGAATTTTATGTTAAAATAAACATTATAGATTTTATCTATATAGTATATTCAATAAAATAATAATCAGTGTTTTACAACTATTATATAAACTTAAACTTTAATGCTTATAATTTCATTAAAAAACTCTTTTAATCCATACTTTCAGCGTTAACAAGCATCCTTTATAATTAATTTTTTAATACTTTGTAACGTTTTAATTTTAAAAGCTACTTACCTATTAACTAACACATCAAATTGACCAAAGAGCTAGAACATCATTTTGTTGAATTGCTTGAAAAGCATCAAAACATTATTCATAAGGTATGCCGATTGTATACCAATAATTATGATGCACACAATGATTTGTTTCAAGAAATTACAATACAGTTATGGAAAGCTTACCCGAAGTTTCGTGGTGATTCTAAGTTTAGCACATGGATGTATAGAGTTGGTTTAAACACCGCCATAACACTTTATAGAAAATCTAAGCGTACCATAAATACCCAAGATTTTAATGGTGTTGAGTTTAGAATGAAAGCCGATGATTATGATGATACCGAGGAGCAACAATTAAAAACATTATACAAAGCAGTGTATGAGTTGAATGACATTGAAAAAGCGCTGGTTTTTTTATATTTAGAAGATAAAGATTATAGAGAAATAAGTGAAACAATGGGGATTACTGAGGTAAATGCTCGAGTGAAGATGAACAGAATTAAAACTAAATTAAAAACAATCCTTAATCCGTAAAACGATGGATGAATTAGAATTATTAAAAAAAGATTGGAACAGGCAAGATACCACTTTTAAAAAATTGTCTTCAGAAGACATCTACCCTATTTTGCAAAAAAAATCGTCTAGCATTGTTAAGACCTTGTTTTATATTAGCATTGGCGAATTAATATTCTGGATATTAATAAACGTCATTCCTTACTTTTCATCTGATAGTTTCAGGGAACGTCTGGATGCTGTTTACACAAATGAGTACGCCTTTATGGGTCTTACAGTTTTTAGTTATGGTGTTATTTTGCTTTTTATTTATTTACTTTTTAAATCTCACAAAGCTATTTCAGTAACTGATAATGCTAAAAAATTAATGGAAAGCATTTTAAAAACACGTCGTGTTATTAAGTACTATGTGTTGTATAATCTGGTAATGGCCTTTATTTCTATGGTTATTGGTATGTACTTTGCCATTATGCACGATCCAAAATTAACCGACACCATTTCTCATTTTAACCAAAAACAAATGCTTGTTACTTACGCCATCCTTATAGGAGTTACATCTGTGTTTGTATTTATAATATGGCTTTTTTATAAACTACTTTATGGTTTATTGCTTAAACGCCTCAATAAAAACTATAAAGAATTAAAAAAATTAGAAGTTTAAATTAGCTACTTCAATAACATCGCCAATTTCCATCTCATTTAGTTGAATATTCCCTACTCTAACCCTTACCAGACGTAATGTAGGAAACCCAACAGCAGCAGTCATTTTACGTACTTGCCTGTATTTACCTTCATTTAATATAACAGAAACCCAAGAAGTCGGCCCGTGTCTGTCATCTCTTATTTTTCTTGAACGTGTTGGAAATTCAGGATGGATCTGAAGTTTAAAAGCCTCGCATGGTTGTGTACTGTATTTTTTTCCTTTAAACCCAATTTCCACGCCTGCTTTTAAAGTTTCAATCGCCGTATTTGTAATATCGCCATTAACTTGCACATGATACTCTTTATCAACTTTTTGGCTGTTTATAAAATCACTTGTTTTACCATCGGTTGTTATAAGTAATAATCCTTCAGATTTTTCATCCAGCCTACCAATAGCCATGGCATTTTGTGGAAACTTATATAAATCGCCTAAAAACTTTTTCTTTTGCTCTTTTTTGGCATTGGTATAAAACTGACTTAAATACCCATAAGGTTTATAGATTATGAAATGTCTGTGGTTTTCTTTAGATATTTCCATTTAAAATATTAAAAACAAGTTCTTTGGAGGCTTTCTGCCCATTCATTTTTTTTCTAACTTCTTCAAAAGACATTCTAAAATCGCAACCCAATTTGTAATGCCTGCAACCATAGGCCAATTTGCCTTTAATAACGGTTCCCGATTGGCATTTGGGACACCTTAAGGTTTCTTTTACATTTTTAACATTGCTTTTCTTTGGCTCTAAAATAAGCTTGTAATTTTCATCAAAACGAATGAGTCCTTCAGTTGTACCTGAGTGGGTTTTAAATCCTTTTAAATGAACCGTAGAGCCTTTTTCAACTAATCTTTGGTATTGGGTTTCTGATATTTTTTTATTTTGAAAGGTAAATGGTAATA
Organism: Flavobacteriaceae bacterium CG_4_10_14_3_um_filter_33_47; assembly: GCA_002784145.1. Classification (GTDB taxonomy): domain Bacteria; phylum Bacteroidota; class Bacteroidia; order Flavobacteriales; family Flavobacteriaceae; genus Yeosuana. The sequence goes on from PFKE01000022.1 coordinate 20,891, forward strand.
CAAAATCGCAACCAGACTTAAATGCGCTGCATCCAAAGGCTGATTTTCCTTTAATAAGATGTCCGTTTTTACATTTAGGGCATGTTTCAGAAACAAGTCTTTTCTCCTTTTTTGCCAATGCATTGCTGGCTTTCTTTTTACTTGCAGATTCGTATGAAATATTGGCGCCTTTAGCTTCACTGCGTACTTCATACACCAATGCTTCAACCATTTGTTTCATACCCGAAATAAAAGCATTCACACTAAATTCACCCTTTTCAATATCTTTTAACTGCTTTTCCCAAGTACCTGTTAGTTCCGCAGATTTCAGCAATTCATTTTGAATTATTTCTATAAGCTGAATCCCTGCCGATGTTGGCAATACCTGCTTTTTACTTCTTATAATGTACTTTCGCTTAAAAAGTGTTTCAATAATATTAGCACGCGTAGATGGACGACCAATGCCATTTTCTTTCATCAAATCGCGTAATTCTTCATTATCCACTTGTTTTCCAGCGGTTTCCATGGCACGTAACAAGGTAGCTTCTGTAAATTGATTGGGTGGTTTGGTTTCCTTTTCTAAAAAAGATGGCTTGTGTGATCCTTTTTCACCTTTAACAAAGGTTGGCAACATGTCTGGTTCCTTTTCTTTGGCATCTGGAACTTCAAAAACAATACGCCACCCTTTTTTTAAAATTTCTTTACCAGTTGTTTTAAAAAGAACGTCTGCAGCCTTTCCTAGAACTGTGGTGTTAGAAACCAAACAATCCTCATAAAATACAGCAATAAATCGTCTTACAATAATATCGTACACTTGCTGTTGATTGTATTGCAATTTGGTTTGATCTCCTGTTGGAATGATAGCATGATGATCGGTGACTTTTTTATCATTAAAGAACTTAGGAGATTTCTTTATTTTCTTGACTAAAATCGGCTGGGTTAAATCTGAATAATGGGTTAGTTTTTGAAGAATTCCAGGTACTTTTGGATAGATATCATTGGATAAAAATGTGGTATCCACTCTTGGGTAGGTTACTACCTTTTGTTCATATAAGGTTTGAACGATTTTAAGGGTTTCATCGGCAGAGAATCCAAATTTGTTGTTACAATATACCTGAAGCCCTGTTAAATCAAATAATTTGGGCGCATATTCGTTACCTTCTTTTTTATCAATGGCTATAATTTCAAAATCACTTTCTTTAACTTTATTAGCTAAAATTTCCCCATCTTCTTTCTTTAAAAAGCGTCCTTCTTCATAGCTAAAAAGCGTATCTCTATAAAGCGTTTGCAATTCCCAATACGGTTTAGGTTTAAAATTTTCTATATCTTTAAAACGGTTTACCACCATAGCCAACGTTGGAGTTTGCACACGACCGACCGACAATACTTGTTTATATCCACCATGTTTTACGGTATACAATCTGGTTGCATTCATACCTAACAGCCAATCGCCAATAGCTCTTGAAAACCCTGCATGGTATAAATTATCATAGTCTTTGGATGGCTTTAAATGCTCGAAACCTTCTTTAATAGCTTCGGTGGTTAACGATGAAATCCATAAACGTTTTACCTCGCCTTTATAATTTGCCTGATGCATAACCCAGCGTTGAATAAGCTCACCTTCCTGACCAGCATCACCACAGTTTATAACCACTTCGGCTTTATCAAATAAACTTTTTACAATATTAAATTGTTTTTTTATTCCAGAATTAGCTACCACTTTGGTTTGAAACTTATCAGGTAGCATGGGCAAGTTGTTTAAATCCCAGCTTTTCCAATGAGGTTTATAGTCATTGGGTTCAAAGAGTGTACACAAATGCCCAAAGGTGTAGGTTACAACATATCCATTCCCTTCAAAATAACCATCATGTTTGGTATTGGCTCCTAAAACAGAGGCAATTTCACGTGCTACACTTGGTTTTTCAGCAATACAAACCTTCACTTATTATCTTTTAAAATGATACCTGCAAAATAGGCATTTACACCTGATTTTTAAAGGAGAATTACAAGGAGTTATTAACGGTTATTACTGTGCACAAAAGTATTGTTTACTGCTTGTTCATGCCTTTTTACAATACTTCTTTAGTTATGATTTTTTATTTATTCTGAAGGTTTTTATCCCGGGTTGTGGGAATCATGTAACCTATTCAACGTATCATGTAACAGCACCGTATTTAAAGAGGGTACCTTTGCTAAGTGATATATTTCACGCATAAATAATTTATAAAACATGATAATTAAAAAAATTTTAACATCCATAATGCTGGTTTCTGTTATCCTATTCTCTAGTTGCGATAACAATGATGATGATAATGCTAATATCAATCTTTTCACTATTGATGAAACGTCTCCTGCAAATAATGCAGCAGGTGTATCACGTAATGCGGTTATTACAGCAACATTCAGTGAGAATATGGATACGTCAACCATTACAACATCCAGTTTTATGGTAAAACAGGGAACCAATGAAGTTTCTGGCTCTGTTAACTATTCTGGAGATACGGCAACCTTTACACCAACAGAAAATTTATCTGCAGGTAAAGTTTACACTGCCACTTTAACCAGAGACGTAAAAGATCTTGCAGGAAATTCCATGGCATCAAACATGGTTTGGAATTTTACAACTGGAGGTACATTAACAGCTCTTAACGCAGTAAATCTTGGTGCTTCAGAAAATTATGTTGTTTTGGCAAAAACGGCCATTAACAATTCTTTAACTTCTATCATTACGGGAGATTTAGGATTAAGCCCTGCTGCAACTTCGTTTATTACAGGATTAGCATTAACCGATGCCACAGGATATGCAACTTCAGCTCAGATTACAGGAAGAGTATATGCGGCTGATATGGCAGACCCAACGCCTATTAATTTAACAACAGCAGTTGAAAATATGATTACAGCCTATAACGATGCTGCGGATCGTCCTTCACCTGATTTTGTTGAATTAGCAACAGGAAACATTGGAGGAAAAACGCTTTTACCTGGTCTTTATAAATGGACAAATTCAGTAACCATTCCTTCATCTATTACCATTTCGGGTACCGCTGATGATGTTTGGATATTCCAAATTGCAGGAAACCTTAGCATGAGTTCTGGTATTAACATGACTTTAGAAGGAGGCGCTCAAGCTAAAAATATTTTCTGGCAAGTAGCTGGCGAAGCAACTTTTGGAACAACTTCACATTTTGAAGGCGTATTACTTTCAATGACAGGCATTACGTTTCAAACTGGTGCAACCATGAATGGAAGAGCCCTTGCTCAAACAGCCGTTGTTCTTGAAGGAAACTCAGTTTCTGAACCTCAATAACCTAATAAATAATAAAATAAAAAGGATAGAGATTTGGGTTTCTATCCTTTTTTTTTGCTCATTGCTAGACTTGGGGCAGACTAACAACATAAGTAGATTTTAATACTGTAAAAGTAAAATATTATATTGAATTACACAAGAAAAATATGTATTTTATCGACTTATTTTACACTTAATCGATATTTTTGTTTGTAAGATATTGATTTTCAGTAATATAATATTTAACATAAAAAAGCTTCCTAATCAAATAAAATTAAAAACTGATTAAACTTTTAGTATCTTCATAAGTCAAATAAGAAAGTAATTGTGTGATTCAAGAATCTGAATTAGTAGAAAAACTACAATCTAAAACAACCATAGACAGTGGTTTTAAAGAACTGGTAACGCTTTATAAAGAACGTCTTTATTGGCATATCAGAAATATTGTAAAATCTCATGATGATACCGATGATGTTTTACAAAACACCTTTATAAAGATTTACAGAAATATTGACACCTTTAAAGGTGAAAGCAAATTATTTTCTTGGATGTATAGAATTGCCACCAACGAAGCCATTACATTTTTAAACAGTAAAGCTAAACGATTACAAATAACCAACATGGAGGTTCAAGATATTGCCATTAAAAATTTAACTGCCGATGTGTATTTTGAAGGCGATACTATTCAGTTAAAATTACAACAAGCCATTGCCAAATTACCTCAAAAACAACAGTTGGTTTTTAATATGAAATATTTTGAAGCATTAAAATTTAAGGACATGTCTGAGATTTTAAAAACGAGTGAAGGCGCTTTAAAGGCTTCTTACCACATTGCAGTAAAAAAAATTGAAGAGTATCTTGTTAATAATTAAACCTTTATCAAAAATAAGAGTCATACATAAGAAATGAAACATAAATCTTTAAATAATATTAATAAAACTGGTTTTAAAGTACCCAAGGATTACTTTGAAAATTTTGAAGATTTACTTTTAAGCGAATTAAAATTAAAAGAAGCAGCAACACATCAAGGTTTTAAAGTACCCAAAAACTATTTTGAGAATTTAGAAACCCACATTTTAAATACTGTGCATAAAAAAGAACCTAAGGTAATTCATTTTATGTCATGGAGAAAAGTAGCCTATGCAGCTTCTGTAGCAGCCATTTTATTGATGATGTTCAGTGTTATTTTTAATAACAGTAAAAACTTAAATATCAAAAATATTGAAACGGCATCTATTGAAAATTATATTTTAACAGAAGGCCTTGAAACTTCTGATGTTGCATCCTTATTTACAGATGAAGATTTATCTGAAATAAGCTCTATAAAAACCCATTTAAACCCTGAAACATTGGAAGATTATGTTTTGGACCATTTAGAAATTGAAGATTTAATTACAAATACTAATTAAAATGAAAACAATTACCACTCTTGTCTTTATAATATGTTTTTCCCTTTTATCATTTTCTCAAAAAGGTAATAGAGATAAAATAAAAACATTGAAAATAGCCTACATTACTGAAAAATTAGATTTAACAGAAAAAGAAGCTCAACAATTTTGGCCTGTATACAACGCCTTTGAGGAAGACTATTTTAAGCTTAAAAGAGAATCTTATGAAGGCCGAAATGACATTGATTTTGATACCTTAAATGAAGAAGAAGCTGTGGTTATATTAAAAAGAATGCGCTCTTTTGAACAAAAAAGAATGACTTTAAAAAGCGATTTTATCGACCATTTAACTAAGATTCTTTCCGCTAAAAAAATAATCCTTTTAGAAAAAGTTGAAGATGATTTTAAACATAAAATGTTTGAAGAATTTAAAAGCAGAAGAGGCCATAATAAACCTGATCAATAAACTCTACTTGGAGTTCTTTATTTATTCTTTAAATATCAATTTAGAAATTCGGCCATTACCGGCTGCATAAGCTATCGAATCATTTAAAAAACGAATGGTATAAAATCCTTCATTACTTAAATGTTTCCAGCTATAACCTCCATCATTTGAAAAATCAATGCCTTTAAAACCAACAGTAATCAACTCCTTCCCTGTTCTATTAGGGATATATTGCACACAACTTCTGTATCCTGGGCTTTGGTTTTGTACTACCAATTGCCATGTTTTTCCACCATCGTGAGTTAGTATTTTATTGGCTTCGTTATTATCAGGTGTTGTGTAATCGCCTCCAATACCAAATCCATTCAAGTTATCATAAAAATCAATGGAATAAATACCTTCCGTTTCTATTGCTTGTACCATAGGTGTTTTAATAACTTTCCATGAAATCCCTTTATCTTCAGAATGATATATATTTCCTTTTGTGGTTGCCAAATACGTGTTATTTCCTATGATTTTAATATTGGTATTACTGGCTGCAAAAGCACCTTCACCTGCTTCAGCTTTTGGTAAATTTTCACATGGCATTTTATTCCATGTTTGGCCAGCATCTCTAGTAATAATAATAGATAAACAGCCATTCATACTATCGCCAATAGCAATGCCTTCTTGGTCGTTCCAAAAAGCCATAGCATCATAAAAAACACCTTCGCCTTCTTCTTTATAAACCATCTGCATGCTTCCATCGTCTCCAGTTTTAAACAATAAAGCTGGATTATCAATGCTTAACATAAAAAAGTCGGTAGAAGTGTGGGCTACCGCTCTAAAATGTAAATTTAAACTATCGTATTCCTGCTTTGAAACCATCCAACTATCCTTCAAAGGATTGTATAAGCCAAAAGCACCATTATTGGCTGAAAATGCCAAACTTTTATCATTAAGAATTTCAATAGCTCGAATGCTTAACAAAGAATCTGAATATAGTGTTTCAATCTCAACAGACGAAAGATTTCTTGGAACAAACACCACTTCTTTTTTACAAGACGTTAATAATATAATGACTATTGAAATGCTTATTAAATGTTTCATAAAATTTTAAATTTCCATAAAAATAGTAAAGCCATTCTAATAAACTTATAAACGATTAAACAAATAAACATTTAAAACGTAACTTTGCAGACTTATTTAACAAACATGCGATTACACAGAAATTTATGCTTTTCGGTTATTGATGGCCTTACCTTAATTTTTAATGAAGGACACTATGCCGATAAGGTGATTCAACAACTACTAAAACGCGATAAACGTTGGGGCGCTCGCGACCGAGCTTTTGTTGCCGAAACCACTTATGATATAGTAAGATGGAAACGCCTGTATTCTGAAATTGCAGAAGTCAAAGAACCTTTTGACAGAGATAACCTGTGGCGTATGTTTGCGGTTTGGGCTACTTTAAAAGGTATAAAATTACCCGATTGGACGTATTTTGAAAAAACCCCGACCCGGAAAATAAAAGGTCGTTTTGATGAACTTTCTAAAATCAGAAAATTAAAAGAATCCATTCCTGATTGGTTGGATGAGCTTGGTGAGAAAGAACTAGGGAATGACATTTGGTCTAAAGAATTAACAGCTTTAAATGAACAAGCTGACGTTATTCTTAGAGTTAATACACTTAAAACTACTAAAGAGAATTTACAAGCCGAACTTTTTGATCAAGATATTGAATGTGATTTTTTAGAGGACTATCCAAATGCTTTAAAACTAAAAGAACGTGCCAATGTTTTTCAAACAGAGCAATTTAAAAACGGACTATTTGAAGTTCAAGATGCGTCCTCCCAGTTAGTTGCAGAATTTTTAAATGTAAAACCAGGCATGCGAGTTATTGATGCCTGTGCCGGCGCTGGTGGAAAAACGCTGCATATTGCTTCATTAATGGAAAATAAAGGGCAAATTATTGCCTTAGATATTTATGATAATAAACTTCATGAACTAAAACGAAGAGCAAAAAGAAATGGTGCTTTTAATATTGAAGCACGAACTATTGATTCTACTAAAGTCATTAAAAAACTACACGACAAAGCAGATCGTGTATTAATTGATGCGCCATGCTCTGGCTTAGGCGTTTTAAGAAGAAATCCAGATGCCAAATGGAAATTACAACCAGATTTTATTGAAAAGATAAAATTGACACAGCAAGATATTTTAACCCAATATTCTAAAATGGTAAAAGTTGGCGGACAATTAGTGTATGCAACATGTTCTGTATTGCCATCAGAAAACCAAAATCAAGTTGACAAATTTTTAACCTCAGAATTTGGAAAAGATTTTATATTTGTAAAGGATCATAAAATCATGGCCCATAAATCTGGTTTTGACGGATTTTACATGGCACTTTTAGAACGAAAACAATAATCACGCTATGAAACACATTTACTTTCTTTTACTGTTTTTTACAACGGTTTGTTTTGCACAACTAACACCCCCAAATGAATTACAAACATATTATAGCGATGTTGATTTTAATAAAACAGGATTAAATCTATTTAACGATTTAGCAGTAACAACTGCCTTTAAACACACTAACTTTATAAGTTACACGCCAGGGGTTTGGGAAGCCGATAAAATAACAGATGAAGACCCCATAAATAGTTCAAATGTTTTATTAATTTATGGTTATAATGATACTGATGGAAACCATGTTACAGACAGAACTAGAAGCAAAACTCTGAATGGAGGAAATGCAGGAACAAATTGGAACAGAGAACATGTTTTTGCAAATTCTTTAGCGTCTCCAAGTTTAGACAATACAGGAACCAATGTGCCTCCATACGCAGACGCACATAATTTAAGGCCATCAGATGTAACAATGAATTCAAATCGAGGAAACCTTAAATTTGTTGATGGTTCTGGAACTGCTAAAAACATCTCAGGAAGTTGGTACCCTGGAGATGAATGGAAAGGAGATGTTGCAAGAATTATTATGTATATGTACCTGAGATATGGCTCACAATGTTTTCCTTCATTTGTATCGGTCGGAACATTAAATTCTACAGATTCTAACATGATAAATTTATTACTTGATTGGAATGCGGAAGACCCTGTTTCTTCTATAGAAGACAATAGAAATGATTATCATGAGAATACTTCCAACACATATGCACAAGGCAATAGAAACCCATTTATAGACAACCCCTATTTAGCAACTTTAATTTGGGGAGGTACATTAGCAGAAAATAGATGGAATACATTATCTTCAAACGAATTTAAAGATTCAGACTTCAAAATATACCCAAATCCTGTTTCAGAAAATAATCTCAATATAAAAACCAACCAACTTTTAAACGTTGAATTTTTTAATATTTTAGGTAAAAGCATTTTAAAAACCCACGTAGATTCAAACCATTCTAAAGTTAATGTAGGCCAATTAACAAAAGGCATGTATATACTTAAATTAACCTCAAGCAAAGGAAGTGTTACAAAAAAACTGGTGAAACAATAAATTATAGTGCTTCAAAAAGTTTTATTCAAAATTTAATCCATATCAAACCTAAGCCCAATGGATATATTTCGTTGGTTGATGGCTTGGTCTTTAAATATGGGAGATAAATCATATTTAACATATAACGCGGTATTGTCAAAGGCCAAATAACCACTCAACCCATAAACCAAATTACTGGTATTAAAATCTCGTTTTTGTTTGTCCTTCACCGTTTCTCCATCCACGGAATATTTTAGTTTTTGCCTCGTTCCTATATTAAAACCTGCATAACCACCTAACCCTATTTTAAATTGGTTGTGTGTTGAATATCTAAAATAGGTATCCTTTTCAGTTTTCTTTGAAGGCCCAAATTCAAAATGCACGGGAAATACTAAATTGGTAATGGATAGTTTTGATTTTTTTAAATCAGAAGGAAATTCTTCTAAATTGGTTTCATTTCCATTTTGCACAAAATATTGGTTATCTGTTGGTTTTAAACCATTAACTTGAAGCGAGTATCCATATTTTAAACGCAAAAAATTAGAATTTTCAAACACGCGTGTTTTCCATGCCCAGCCAATTTCAAAAAATCTGGAACCTCCAAATTTATATGGTGAATCGTTAAGGTTTTCACCTTCAATAATGGCATTGTTTAAACCAAAAGCTAAAACCAAATCACTTGAAGTGCGTTTGTCATATTTTTTTGGTTTGTTTTTAGCATTAATTTTGAAACCGGCAAAACTACCATCTTCACTTCCAATGCTAATTCCAATTTTTGAATCATCAGGGCTTTCATCATGTTTATAATCATCTTCATTGCGTTTTAAAAGGGCTACTTTATTATCAATAATTGCCAGGCGGTTTTCAATATTTAAAGCTCGCTTTTTGGCTACTTGCATTTTTAAATCTTCGGCTTCTGAAGCTGTTATGTCTCCTTTTTCTAACCGTACATTAATGGCTTCAACTTCAGCTTTTAAAAAATCGCGTTCTTCTGTTTTTATACGTTCTTTAATAGTCTCTAAAGATTCTATTTTTTCCTTTTTAACAGCATTTTGAATGGTGTCTTGTGCATTGATTATTTGCACACTTAGCACAAGCGCTAAAAACACATAATACTTAGTAATGGTTTGCATAACTGTTCGTTTTTTTGATTTAATAATTGATTTTATTTATTGATGATATATTTAGTCATTGCGCTGCGCCATGGCGGTTTTTACAAAGTTGAAATTTGCTTTTAAGGTTTCTAAAACTTTATCTCTAAAAGACTTGTCTAAATCTGCCTCAACATCTTCAAGTAATAATCTGGCGTCTACTATACTGGTACTTTCATTAAACAATGGTTGTTCTCTGATCTCTTTTTGAGCTTTTTGCAACAATGCTTCCACGGCTTCGTCCGTAATTACTGAATTATTTTCCTGAAGGATTTTAACCTGAGCCACTATATCTTCAATTTTCTGTTCCTCAAAACTTAATTCTGGTTTCAATAAAATGGGGTTAATCTCCTTAAGGTTTAATTTATTTTTTTCTATAGTTGCCACATGGTTAGTAACCGTTTTTATATCTGTAGTTTTAGGTTCAATTTTTACAACAGTTTTAACTTCTTTAGGATAGGATTTTAATTTAATTTCTTCATTCTCTAAACCATGAAGTGTATCTTTATTTACTGCACCTTCAACCACACTTTGGGTTGGTGGGATAGAACCAATTTCTGTTGGGCTTTCTACCAATACAGGTGTTATGGTTTCCTTAGTTTCATTATTAAAAAATTGAGAAACCACCAATAAAATACCCACTAAACTAGCCGCAATCCCAATCCATAAAAACGGCTTTTTTTTCTTTGGTTTTGAAGCATCCAGTCTTTCTTCCAACCTGTTCCAAGCATCAGATGATGGCACAATGGTTCTCTTTTCAAGCTTATTCTTTATGCTATCTTCAAATTTAGTTGGTGCCATAGCTTGTTTTATTTAATTCGTTAATTTTATGTTGCAGCAAATTCCTTGCTTTAAATAATTGCGATTTTGATGTGCCTTCAGTTATGTTCAGCATATAGGCAATTTCATGATGTTTATAACCTTCAATAGCATACATAACAAAAACCATTTTATATCCTTCAGGAAGTTCATCAATACATTGTTGAATTTGTGCTATTTCAATATCTGTTTGAATATTATTGACATAATCATTCTTAAAATCCATCTCTTCAGCAGGAAACTCAATGTGTTTTTTTTTTCTTAAAAAGGAAATACATTCTCTCACCATAATTCTGCGAATCCAGCCTTCAAAACTTCCTTCTCCTCTATAGCTTTGTAAATTATTAAAGACTTTTAAAAATCCGTTTAGCATCACTTCTTCTGCATGCTGTAAATCTTTTATATAGTATCTGCAAACACTTAACATTTTTGGAGCATTCGTTTTAAACAATACGTGTTGCGCCTCACGATTATTTTTGATGGCTCTTTCAATAAGAGTCTTTTCGTTTTTATAAAGTTGGATAACTTTCAAAAGAGATGTCATTTTGTCTTCTGTTTATATAGACGCAAATTAAATTCAAATGGTTGCCTAAGGTTGAAAAAATAATTTATGATTAATGTTTTTATCGAAAAAATTTAACTTACAAAGTATATGCCATAAGCTTCAATTCATTTTACTTCAAATCTTGCTCAGATATTTTAACAAAAAAAACAATATTTTAAATTTTTACTAATGTTTTTGTTTAAATTGAAAATTATTTTTAAATAAAAATAGATTTTGATAATTTATCATTAACAAATAACTCATTTTAATGATTATTATTTAACAATTTATATATTTACTAAATACAACATAACTGCTATGAACAACAACCATCATTTTTCATCGTATGAGCAACTCTCAAACACTTGGGATGAAATGTATAGTAACAATGCCGAGATTAGAACACCTTATGAAACGATCATTCAGTATTTAAAAAACACCTCAAAAGAAACTCTTATAAAAAAAGAAGAGTTGTCTAAGCAACTTTTTATGAGTCAAGGCGTGACATTTACAGTGTATAGTGATAATGAAGGTATTGAAAAAATATTCCCGTTTGATATTGTTCCCAGAATTATAACCGCCATAGAATGGGATATTATTGAAAGAGGCATTAAACAACGTATTAAAGCGCTGAATTTGTTTATTAAAGATATTTATAATGAACAATTTATTATTAATGATGGTATTGTGCCGGCAGACTTAATTTACAATTGCCCAAACTATTTGCGCGAAATGAAAGGCATAAAAGTGCCCCATGATATTTATGTTCATATTGCAGGAGTTGATTTAATAAGGAATAATGATGGCGAGTTTTATGTGCTTGAAGATAATTTAAGAACGCCTTCAGGCGTGAGTTATATGCTTGAAAACAGAGAGATTTCAAAACGGTTATATCCTGGAATTTTACCCAGAAACAATGTGCGTTCTGTGGCAAACTATCCTAATTTACTTTATAAAAAACTGCAAGAGTTATCGTATCATAAAAATCCTAATATGGTCCTGTTAACTCCAGGTATTTATAATTCTGCCTATTATGAACATACTACCTTGGCCCGTTTGATGGGTATTGAATTGGTTGAAGGCAGTGATTTGGTTGTTAAAAATCATTTTGTGTACATGAAAACTACCAATGGTTTAAAACAAGTAGATATTATTTACAGACGCGTTGATGATGATTTTTTAGATCCGTTAGAATTTAATGCAACCAGTGTTTTAGGTGTTGCTGGTATTATGGCCGCCTACAGAAAAGGTAATGTAAACATTATTAATGCTCCTGGAACAGGCGTTGCCGATGATAAAGCAACCTATGTTTACGTACCTGATATGATTAAATATTATTTAAATGAAGAGCCTATATTAAAAAATATTAAAACATATCAGTTAAGTAGACCAGACGAGTTAGAACATGTTATAGAAAACATCAAAACCATGGTTATTAAGAAGACTGATGGAAGCGGTGGTTATGGAATGCTTATGGGTCATGAGGCATCTGATGAAGAGATTAAGGATTATTTAGATACCGTTAGAAAAAATCCTAGTGCTTTTATTGCGCAAACCATCCTAAAACTTTCAACAGCACCTTGTTATATAAACGGAGAATTATCGCCTCGTTGTATAGACCTCAGACCCTTTGCCTTATCTGGCAAAGATGGTATTGATATTTGTCCTGGAGCTTTAACACGCGTAGCGCTTAAAAAAGGTTCTTTGGTAGTAAATAGCAGTCAAGGTGGCGGCAGTAAAGACACTTGGGTTATTCAATAATTTTGAAACAATAAAACGTATGTTAAGTAGAGTAGCAAATAATCTTATTTGGTTAGAACGATATATGGAACGTGGCAATGGTATTATAAGCTTGCTTAAAGTAAACTTTTATGCCAATCAAGATTCTCCAGAACTGTTTTCATGGACACCAATTATACAAAACTATAATGCTTCCAGTGAAAAAATCCACACAGAAGATGCCATTGAATGTATTGAATACATGGTGTTTAATACCAGCAACCCAAATTCCATATTAAATTTAGTCACCAAGGCAAGAGAAAATGCCAGAAGTGTTCAAGAACATATCTCAAGAGAGATGTGGTTATGCATCAACAATTATTATTTATATCTTATCAGAAAAGATTTAATTAGAAAGCTTAAAGAAGAAGATCCTATTGTTTTTTTAGATGAATTAAAAAAATATCATCTCATGTATAACGGTACTATGGACTTAACTCAAGAAAGAGGTTCCTCCTATTATTTTATGAATGTTGGGAAATTTTTAGAACGCGTTATTCAGATTTCAGATTTTACGGCCATGAAACTTATTGAAATTGCTAAAACTTCTGATAGTTTAGAGCAAAGCTTTTATTGGAAAAACTTGTTGCTTTCGGTTGGTGGCTATCAATTGTACTTAAAAACACATAAATCGTCATTTCAGGAAAACCACATCATAAGAATGATTTTTCAGGATAAATTGTTTCCGCGCTCCATGTATTATTGTGTCAATAAGTTAAGCAGACATATTAATAAACTCATTGAAATTAATGAACTTGAAAAAAATAATACCGAATTTTTGTTAGGAAAACTTGAAAGTACCATAAAATATACGACTATTGACGGTATTAATGAACAAGGTCTCAACCATTTTATTTCGGATATTAAGGAAGATATTAAAAACATTTCTTTAAGCATTAATACTGTATATTTCTCACATTCAAATTAAGCCTAAACAATGCCTACATTTTATATAAAACATAACACACTATACAGTTACAGCGATTCTGTGATTGATGCTGCAAACCAAATAAAGTTATATCCTATTAATGACCATTATCAAAAAGTTGTCTCTTTAAAAATAACGGTAAACACCAACCCTTTTATTGATACCTATTTAGATTTTTATAATAATGTGGTTGGCACTTTTATGATTACTGAGCCTCATAATGTGTTGTCAATAGAATTAGAAGCTGAGGTCATTACCTATCCAAGAATATTTCCAGAAGATACTGTAGATGCTAGCGCACAATGGGATGAATTAAAAACGTTACAAGGCAATCCACAATACATAGATTTTTTAAAATATAAACCATTTAGTGGTACAGCGGATGTTTTAGAATGGATTCAATCAAAAGATTTAAAAGTGCTAACACCTTACAAAGTTGTGCTTGAACTTTGCCAATACATTTACACCAATTTTAATTATATAAAAGGCATTACGCATGTGCATTCAACCTTAGATGACATTTGGGGTTTAAAAGGAGGCGTTTGTCAGGATTTTACAAATATCATGTTACAAATAACCCGTATGTTAGGAATTCCTGCGCGTTATGTAAGCGGCTATATTTGCCCTAATAACGAATTTACACGAGGTGAAGGCGCAACCCATGCCTGGATTGAAGCTTACCTGCCCAATTATGGTTGGTTAGGTATTGACCCAACAAATAATGCTATAGCCAATGAAAACCACGTAGCACTTGCTGTTGGAAGAAATTATAACGACTGTTCTCCAGTAAAAGGAGTTTATAAAGGTAACGTTAAAGATGTTTTAACGGTTAATGTGACAGTTAGTACTTCAAAGAATTCTATTTTGAACCCTGTGACTCTTTCCAATACTTTAGAAATACCCGAAGAAATCAACAGCTATCGTCAAAATTTAGAAATTATTCAACAACATCAACAGCAGCAGCAGCAATAAGGCATTTTGTTGATTAAATAAATAATGGTGTGTATTTTGTAATGGTATAAAAACATCTATTTAGGATATTGCTTTTTTATATTCCTAATTAAATCTTCCAAACCATTTAATTTAAGTTCATAAACCGTTTGTAACATATCACCTAACTTACCTTTTGGAAACCCTTTATTATAATACCAAACCACATAAAATTCAGGTAAGTCTATTAAATATCGGTCTTTATATTTTCCATAGGGCATTTTAGTATGCGCTAAGGTTATTAAGAAATTTTTGTCGGGTTGTATAGACACAATTAGTTATAATTAAAAGCGTTTAGCTTTTGAAGCGTTTTCTCTATTTTGAATGATTTGGAGCTATTCTTGATTGATTTTTTTTGCTTGCTTATTGCTTAATTTCTTCAATTCTTAAGTCGTTATATTTAACTAAATAAACTGCATTATTATAATACCCACCAAAAAGTTCTTTTTTGTAATCAAATTTACTTTCTACATACTCTGTTAAAGGACTTTCATTAACAGAACCATATAAATCGTTTGAAGACACCAAACGAAGCACCACATCCATGGTAACATCAAAGCCTCGAATGGCACGCTTGTTTGGTAAGATGTTATACTTCTCTTTATAGTTTTTTACAAAGAAATTATGATGGTCACTATCCATACTTTTTGAGATGGTTGCAAAAGTAAATTGTAAATTGGATAAATGCTCGTTGGATATTTCATCACTTTCAAACGCTGAATTAACATTAGTGGTTAATAAGATAATATCAATTTTTGCTCTATTTTGTTCCATATTTTCTTTTTGAATTAAAGAATTCAAAATACTGGATACATTAGATGCAAATCCTTCATGTTGTGTTTCTAAAAACACCATGTTTAATCCTGGTTTTAAAATAGAGGCTACATCATCAATTAAAAGGTAATTGGCATCTTTACCTTCTTTATTTTTCCGCGAACGCACCTGTTTTGCATATGAAAATTCCTGTCTAAGTTGGTTGGCAACCGTTTCATTTTTACTATCAGAAATGATGATGATATTTTTCTGTTCAGATCTATTTTTTACATAGTTTATAATGTTTCTGCGCAATAAATCAGCGGAAGGCCTAGTTTGAAAAACATTATCATATAAATTAAGGTTTTCACCAATAGGCGATACAATAGGTGTATTACTTTTTCTGAGTTCTAAGGCTGCTTTGTCAAAACTAGCTGGTGTTAATGGCCCAATAACGGCATCAACATCTTCAAAATCATGCGCATCAATAATTTTTGACACTTCACTTACTTGATATTTTGTATCATACACATCTACTTTAAGAGAAATCCCTAAGGCTTTTAAAGAATCAATTGCAACTAAAATACCCGAATAAACATCTAAGGATGCATTTAAATAAGGATCCTTTATAATACTTTCTTTAGTTCCTGAAATGGAATCGTAATTCACACGGTTTAGTCTAAATGGCAACATAACCGCAATATGTTTGGTGTTATAATCTCTAATTTTATTAACCAAATTGGTTACATTAGAAGATTCTTCAACGTCTTGTAAACTTCTATTAAAAGGTACTTTTAAAATCATGCCTTCTTTTAAACCTGTTTCCTTTAGTTCAGAATTTAAGGCTTCTAGCTGTTGTTGTTCTAGTCCTAATTTAATCTTTAACCTAAAAAAACCTTCTTTGGGTAATACTTTATAGTAACTGTATTGTTCATCAACTATGTTTTCTTCTGTCTTGGTAATGTTTGGCACGTTAATCATTTCACCTTCTTGTAAGACCTCACCCATATTTGGGTTAAGTGCCTCCAATTCGGAAAGTGTTATGCCAAATTTATAAGCAATTCTCCACTTGCCTTCTTTAGGCAATACGGTGTATTGTTTTGTTGGTTCTTTGGTTTCAACAACTTCTGTGATTTTAAAAACAGGTATTTTGAGCTTATCACCTTTTCTTAAAGCGTTTGCGTACAAAAAGGTGTTGTATTTTTTTATATCTTCTTCTAAAACATGATACTCTTTTGCCAAACTATATAAAGTTTCTCTCTTACCTGTTCGATGTGTTTTAAAGCCTTGTAATTCTTTTACTATGGTTATTTTAGGTTCTAACTCTTCCTTTGCTTTTGGAATAATTAAAATAGCATTGGGTTTAAGCCCCTTTTTTGCATCTGGATTTAAGACATAAATATCAAAAGGGGTTACATAATATTCTTTAGAAATACTTTCAATAGTCTCACCTTGTTTAACTTTATGTGTTTTATAATTTTGTGCTATAACTGTATGAATACTAAAAAGAACTATCAAACAAACCGTAGAAAAGAATTTAATCATATCATCTTATTTTAAAATTGAATTAAGGATAGACATCCTTGGAATTAGCTAAAAAAACCTATCCTTTTACTTTTATGCATATAGCATGCCAAAATAGAAAACAGATAGTAAACCAGCAAACTATAATTTTGAACTCCCTTAATAATATACGCAAATGTTGCAAGTAAAGTATGCTTTAAAACATAAATTTAACTATTAAAAATCATGACACCCAAACCAAATTTATCAAGTTTTTAATAAGACACCAACAAAAAATAAAGTCACCGAACTATTATTCCCACTCAATAGTTGCTGGTGGTTTTGAGCTGATATCATAAACAACTCTATTAACACCTTTTACTTTATTTATGATATCGTTGGATGTTTTTTGTAAGAATTCGTAAGGCAAATTCACCCAATCGGCCGTCATGCCATCAGTACTTTCAACAGCTCTAAGTGCTACACATTTTTCGTAGGTTCGCTCATCACCCATAACACCAACACTGTTTACAGGTAATAAAATAGCACCTGCTTGCCAAACTTTGTCATATAAACCCCATTCTCGAAGTCCGTTTATAAAAATAGCATCAACTTCTTGAAGAATACGCACTTTTTCAGCAGTGATATCTCCTAAAATACGAATGGCTAATCCTGGGCCTGGAAACGGATGACGTCCTAACAACAAAGGATCAATCCCTAACGTAGCACCAACACGTCTCACCTCATCTTTAAATAAAGCTTTTAGAGGTTCTACAATTTTAAGCTTCATAAAATCAGGTAAACCTCCAACATTATGATGACTTTTTATGGTGGCACTTGGTCCACCAGTGGCAGATACACTTTCAATAACATCTGGATAAATAGTGCCTTGTGCTAACCAGATAACATTTTCAATTTGGTGAGCTTCATCATCAAATACTTCAATAAACGCATTCCCTATGGCTTTGCGTTTTCTCTCAGGATCCTCAATGCCTGCTAAAGCATCCAAAAAACGTTTAGAAGCATCAACGCCTTTAACGTTAAGTCCCATCCCTTCATATTGTTTTAATACACTTTCAAATTCATTTTTACGCAGCAAACCATTATTAACAAAAATGCAATACAGGTTTTTACCTATGGCTTTATGCAATAATACCGCAGCAACAGAGGAATCTACTCCACCAGAAAGCCCTAAAACAACTTTATCATTTCCTATTTTATTCTGAAGGTCTTCTACGGTTTCTTCAACAAAAGATTGTGGCGTCCAATCTTGATGAATACCGGCTATATTTACTAAAAAGTTTTCTAATAATTTTTTACCGTCAGTGGTATGATATACTTCTGGATGGAATTGAATGGCATACGTTTCTTCGCCTTCAATTTTATAAGCGGCATTTTCTACATCGTGAGTGCTTGCTAAAAGGATTCCTTTAGTAGGTAAATTCTTAATGGTATCACTATGACTCATCCATACTTGACTATTTTTTTTAATGCCATCAAAAAAGGCTTCATCAGGTTTTATAAATGATAAGTTTGCTCTACCATATTCTCTGGTGTTTGATGGTGCTACTTCGCCACCAAAAAAATGCGCTAAATATTGGGCGCCATAACAAACCGCAAGCATTGGTTTTTTTCCACGTATTTGTGATAAATCTGGATGTGGTGCATCGTTGCCTCTTACAGAAAATGGGCTTCCTGATAAAACTACCGCATTGTACTCTGATACATTTGCTGGAATTTTGTTGTAAGGATGAATTTCGCAATAAATATTGAGTTCTCTAACTCTGCGGGCAATAAGTTGTGTGTATTGAGACCCGAAATCTAAAATAAGTACCTTGTTGTGTTGCATGCGCAAAAATAGGAATTGATTTTAGAATGCGAAATTAGCACACACACTTTTTTAATAAATTTTTAAAGCATAGAATCTAAAATCATTTCTATATCTTTTTCAGTAGTATCAGGATTTATAAAACAAAAGCGTGAAACAGTTTCAAAAGTATCTCCTTTTTTCCATTTTGTTGGGGTTACCAAAGCAAATCCTTTTCTGTGATTTTCATACGTCCAATGCGTATAATCTTCTGGTTTCCAACCAATTCTTCTATATAAAACACAGGACAAACTAGGATTTCTAACCAATTCAACATGAGGTTTTTCTTGTATCAATCTACCTGCTATTTGAGCCAATTCAAGACCACGTTCCACAGCTTCTTTATATCTATCGGTACCATGCATGGCTAATGAAAACCATAATGGCAATCCTCTAACACGTCTTGTTAACTGTATTTGATAATCGGTTGGATTGAAACCATGGGCGCCTTCATCTTTAAAAATATCTAAATACGAACCTTGTTGTGAATGTGCTTTCTTTGCTAATTCTGGTATTTTATAAATAACTGCCCCACAATCATAGGGTGAAAACATCCATTTATGTGGGTCAATGGTAATGCTATCAGCTTTTTCAATGCCATTAAATAAATGTCTTACGGAATCTGCGGCCAAGGCACCACCGCCATAAGCAGCATCTACATGAAACCACAGCTGTTCTTTTTCACAAATAACTGCAATACCAGCTAAATCATCAATAATACCTGCATTGGTAGTACCACCAGTAGCCACAACAGCAAATAGGCGTTTGCGTTGATGTGCAGTTAAATTATTGATAGTTGCTTGCAAATTAGAACCCAATAGTCTGTCTTCTGTATCCACTAAAAGCACATCAACGTCTATAACTTTAGCCATAGCCTTAATAGATGAGTGCGCTCCGATGGACGCTATTATAAGCCCTTTTTCTCCTTTAAAAATATCATTTTCTCTCCAATACTCTCTAGCGGTTACCATAGCAGAAAGGTTTGCTGCTGTTCCACCACTAGTAAACACACCAAAAGCACCTTCGGGTAATCCTGTTAAAGAAACAATCCATTTCATTGCTTCGTTTTCACAGAAAATACCGCCTGCACCTTCCATCCAATAAGCCCCATGAATGCTGGAAGCCGAGGTAACCAAATCGAACATAATAGCAGCTCTTGTTGGCGATGCTGGCACAAATGCCAGATGTCTTGGATGATCAATGGATACATTGGCTTTCATTAAATGTTCTTTCCACAAATTAAAAGCCACTTCTCCGCCAATACCTTTGGGCGTAACGGTTTCTCCTACTAAAGCTTTTAAATCTTCCGCTTTTCTAGGAATTCCAATTTTAGGTTCTGTTGCTGAAATTCTATCAATGGTATATTTCATAACATCTAAAGTCATGTTTACCAATTCAATGTCTATTTTGTGCATTGTACTAAAGTGTTGCTATTAAAAACTCAGACTTGAGAGGTTTTAAATTTTCTATTAATTGAGGTATTAATTGCTCGCCATATTCCAGATAAAACTCAGCAAAATTATGATATCGTTCTTGCAAGCTACCATTAGGGAATAACTCATTTTTAAGTTCTGTCATTCTTGAAACCTCATCAGCCAATGCTATCTTTTGTGCCTTTAGCAAGCGCTTTTCAAGGTTTTCTAAGCCTTTTAACTGCTTAACTTCTTGAGCCTTTACCGCACCTAAAAACGATTTGTCAGTTTGCTCTGCAATTTTATATAAATCTTGAAACTGTTGGATTAAATACGTTTTTTGTTCAGAAAAATCTATTTCAATATTCGAAATTTCTCTTACTCTTTTATTGATAAACGAGTCTTTATTTAAGAAAATATCTTCAATGGATATGTTTAATTTTTGAAGCTTTTTTAATTGATTTTCAGATTGAATTAAAACCGAATTACGAAGTAATACCATAGGAAACGGTACTTTTACCTCATCAAAAAATTGCTTTAACTGAAACCAATAAGCCAGTTCACCACCGCCACCGATATAACAAAGATTGGGTAGGATAACCTCTTGATACAAAGGTCGCATAATCACGTTAGGACTAAATCGCTCTGGATGATTGTCAACCTCTTCTAAAATCTGTTCTTTTGTCCAAGAGATGTTGGTATCTAAAACATTGTAAACGCCTTCTTCAAAAACAATGCGCTCTCTTAAATTTTCTTGTATATAAAATAAATTAATGTCTCGAGGGTTTACTTGAATGTCATTATTTTCTGAAAGTGCTTCATTAGTTTTAGAAACCGATTTATACGATGTTTGCCCAACCAATTCCTCTTTCATAAAAGGGATGAATTGCTTTTTTAAGTCTTTATTGTTTGCATCAATAATAACAAGTCCATAATCTTTAAACAATTCATTGGTTAAAAATCGTGTGGCATCCGCTAAGTTTTCATGCTTTAAATAAGCGTTTTTAAAAAGTGTTTTTAAATGCTCTGCATTTTTAGAAGAGCCTAAATCAAGAGAAAACAAATTAAATACAGCCTCTAATCCTTTGGTCGTTAATTTACCAACAGCACCCTTTGCATCTCTGTGCCAATGAACTTTTTTTCCTTTAAAATTAAAATAGTTTATTTCGTCAAAATCATGGTCTTCAGTCGCCATCCAATAAACAGGCACAAAATTATAATTAGGATAATGTTGTTTTAATTCTTTGGTAAGATTTATGGTTGAAATAATTTTATATAAAAAATACAGAGGTCCGGTAAACAAGTTTAATTGATGTCCTGTAGTAATGGTAAAGGTATTTTCATGTTTTAAAAATTCTATATTTTGCCAAGTATTTTCTGAAACCTCTACATACTTATATTGTTTTTTTAATTGTTCAACCAGGATACATCTTGATTTCAAATTAAAAGACAAATGCTTTTGTTCAATTTGATTTTTAAAATTTTCCAGATTCGGAAATTTATTATAAAAGGTTTTTAACACTGGTTTTTCCTCTAAATAATCACAAATAAGTGAAGAAAAATAACCCGTTTTTTTGAATGGAATAGATTCAGTTGACATCATTGCTATTAATCAATTTGAAATGTAAAGATAAAGCTAATCAACCATCAATTTCTAAAAAAATAGTTAAAGCCTTGCTACTTGCTTTTAAAAAATCTTGTTTCCAATTGTTTTATTAACATTGTTTTATAAAATACCCTGTTACTTTAAAACTTATAAGCACAAAAATCCTTGTTAATTATTTAATAAAAACTTGAAAATTAGAGGCATTTTTAGTAATTTAATCAGTTAAAGATACTTACCATGAAAAAAGAAACTCCTTATAAATTATTAGGGCTTAAAAGTTATGTTCTAACTCTTTTAATGTTTATTGGCACCCTTTCTTATACTAAAACCTATGCTTTTTTTCAAGAACCGGTTCAAGATATGCTTGCAACAAAAGTTTTTAAAGGTTCAATTTTTGATAGTAACACCAAAGAACCTTTAGCGTATGTAGACATCAATATTAGCGATACCAACATTAGAACCATTACCAATAATGAAGGCGAATTTATTTTAAAAGTACCTACTATTCATTTAAATAAAACCATTAAAATATCGCTTTTAGGATATGCCAAAGGAGATATAGCCATAGCATCCTTAAAAGAAGATGGGAACAAAATTTATTTAAATGTTTCCATAACCCAATTAAGCTATGTAAATGTTTATGGTGTTAAAAATGCCGAAGCTTTAGTAAAAGCAACCTTAAACAGAAAGCGGGATTTTTATGATAATGAAAAAAACAAGATGACCGCTTTTTACAGAGAAACCATTAAAAAACGCCATAAAAATGCCTCATTATCAGAAGCCGTTCTAACGATTTACAAACAACCTTATATCAATTTTAAACACGATGATGTTAGCTTGTTAAAATCCAGAAAAAACACCGATTATTCTAAACTTGATACCTTAGCATTAAAACTACAGGGAGGCCCTTTTAGCGCCCTTTACACCGATATGATTAAATATCCTGAATATGTTTTCGATAGCAATAATTTATCTGATTACGATTTTGCTTTTGACGAATCTACCCAATTAAACAACCGCCTTGTTTATGTGGTTAATTTTAAACCGAAAGTAAAGGATAATGTGCCTTTATACCATGGAAAACTATACATAGATTCGCAAACATTGGCCTTAACCAGTGCTGTATATACTCTAAATATCTCTAATAGAGAACTAGCTAGTAAAATGTTTGTGAAGAAAAAGCCTAAAAAAGTTGACGTCTATCCCACCTTAGCTTCTTACAGAGTAGATTATAGAGCCCGTAACGGAAAATGGTATTATGGATATGGTAAGATTGAATTAACTTTTAAAGTAAACTGGAAACATAAATTATTTAATAACGTTTATTCGCTTAATTGCGAAATGGCCATTACAGATTGGGAAGTTTCTGATGAAACATCCAATACCGGCGAAAAATTAAAACCTAGCGTTATTTTAACTGATAAGGCTTCTGGTTTTTCTGACCCAGAATTTTGGGGTGAGTATAACATTATTGAACCTGAAAAGTCCATTGAAACTGCCATAAAAAAAATCATCAAGCAATTAGAACGCGCTGAGAGTTAAACTATAAATTATAAGCACACTAAACATCCTTGCCTATTAAAAGAATAAAACATAAAAAACCGCCTCGGTTGTGTGAGACGGTTTCTTTAAATATTGTATAAAAAGTAATGTTTATTTCTTGTTTAAGAAATCATTTACTAGTTCTGGTGCCATAATGGATTCAACAAACATGTAAGCTCCAGTCTTTGGAGATTTTTCCATTCTAATTACTTTGGTTAATCTTTTAGAAGATGTTTGTAACGATGCTACAGTTTTCTTTGCCATGTCTTACTATTATTTTATCTCTTTATGAACAGTCATACGCTTAAGAATTGGATTAAATTTTTTAATCTCCATTCTGTCTGGTGTATTCTTTTTGTTTTTAGTAGTAATATATCTTGAAGTTCCTGGTTGTCCAGATTCTTTATGCTCAGTACATTCTAAAATTACTTGTATTCTATTACCTTTTTTTGCCATTTCTTTTATTGTTAAATACAGCTATTATTTTAAAAATCCTTTAGATTTTGCATCTTTAATTGCTGCAGCAATACCTATTTTATTGATAGTTTTTAAAGCAGATGTTGATACTTTTAAAGTTACCCAGCTATCTTCTTCAGGAATATAAAAACGTTTCTTAATTAAATTAGCATTAAACTTTCGTTTAGTTCTATTTAATGCGTGAGACACGTTGTTACCAACCATTGCCTTTTTACCTGTAAGTTCACAAACTCTTGACATTATTTTATAACTTTAAATTTTTTTGTTGTTTAAAAACGAGGTGCAAATATACAAAATCTTTGATTTATGGCAATCTATTTTTATCAATTTTTAAAAATTTCTTTTAGCAGCATTTCAAAGGCTTTGTTTACCGCTTTGTTTATAACTCTTGAACGAAGGTTGCCTAACATAAATTTTTCGGAATAGACCTCTTTTTTTGTGGCTATTGCAATAAAAACTGTTCCTACTTCCTCGTCAGAATCTCCTTTGGTTGGTCCAGCATTTCCAGTGGTTGCCATGGCGAAATCTGAATTGAATAACTGCAAAACTTGCTTGGCCATAGCTTCTGCAACCTGAGAACTTACTACGGAATAAGTATCTATCAATTCTTTTGAAATTCCTAAAACATTAATTTTAGAATCCGTTGCATAACTTACCACACTACCTTTAAAATAATTTGATGCACCAGCATGCATGGTTAATCTTTCTGCAATTTGTCCACCCGTACAGCTTTCTGCGACTGCCAAATTTTTACCAATATGGGTTAAATGTTTGGCAATTATGGATTCAACAGCACCTTCTTCGTCTTCAAAACCAAAAAAATTATCCTTTATTAAAGGGAGCAAATTTTCAATTTGTTCTTGAACTTCTTCATTTATCTTTTCTTTCTCAAATCCTTTAGCTGATAATCTTAAACGAACTCTGCCTAAATCGGGTAAATAAGCAAGTTTGACTGTTTTTGGCAAGGCATCTTCCCAAGCTTCAATTTTAGCTGCTAAAGTGCTTTCACCTAGACCATAAACCAATAAGGTTTTGTGCAATATAAATGGTAAATGGTATCTTTTTGTAAGCTTTGGTAATACCTCATTAAGCATTAAAGCTTTCATTTCAAAAGGAACTCCAGGAAGCGATATAAATATTTTGTTGTTGTTTTCAATCCACATACCTGGAGCAGTCCCAATTTTATTCATTAGAACCTTTGCTTTTGATGGCACTAAAGCTTGGTCTTTATTGACCTGTAAAAGGGTTTGCCTAACATATTGTTTCCAAATAGTTTTGATATTTTTTAATACCGAATCATTTAAAACTAAGGTGTCGTTAAAATATTCGGCAATGGTTTTTTTGGTTATATCATCTTTAGTTGGACCTAATCCACCTGTTATGATGATGATTTCCACACGACTTTCTGCATCTTTAAATGCTTGCAAGATGTGATTTTTATCATCTTGAACAGAGGTAATTTGATATACAGACACACCAATTTTGTTCAGCTCTTTGGCTATAAATGCAGAATTGGTGTCAACAACTTGCCCTATAAGAAGTTCATCTCCAATGGTGATTATTTCGGCAAGCATTATAAATTAAAATCTGATCTTATTTCGTTGATAGCTTTATCGACGGCATTCAAAACGATTTCTAATTGACTAGTAATATCTAACTCCTTTTTTTCGAATTTTCCCCAATCCTGAACTTCTATTAAGGTATCCAGCACACCTAATTCAAACAAATCAATGGTTGGTTTCATTTTATGGGCAGCTTGATAAGCGTTATAATAATCTTTTTCTGCAACGGCTTTTTTTAATCGTTCTGCATCTTCAGGAACTTCCCCTAAAAATGCCGCAGCTAATGCGCCAATGAAATCTTGGTCATTGTCCGCCAATTCCTTTACTCTATATAATTTGTAGTGCTGTTCCATTATTTTACTGTTATTGAAAATATTTGAGTATTCTCTATAAATCCTTTAAGTTTATCGTTTGCAAATACTTTACCAACTCCTGCGGGAGTTCCTGTAAATATAATATCTCCAATCTTTAAAGTAAAATATTTTGAGATATATTCTATTAATTCGTCAATTTTCCATAGCATATGGCTTGTATTGCCTGTTTGAACAAGCTCATCATTTTTATGCAATGAAAAATTAATATTATTCACTTCTTTAATTTCCGATACAGGCATCCAATTTCCAATAACAGCAGCGCCATCAAAAGCTTTGGCTTTTTCCCATGGCAAGCCCTTTTCCTTTAATTTATTTTGCAAATCTCGTGCTGTAAAATCTATCCCAAGGCCTATTTCATTGTAATATTTATGTGCGAACTTTTTATCTATATGTTTTCCAACTTTATTGATTTTGACTAAAATTTCAACTTCATAATGTACATCGTTAGAAAAATCTGGAATAAAAAATGGTTGCTTATTAATTAAAATAGCTGTGTCTGGCTTTAAAAAGATAACAGGATCTGTTGGCTTTTCGTTTTCTAATTCTTTAATATGTTCGGTGTAATTACGACCGATGCAAATGATTTTCATTTTATTTTCTTTTAAAGTTGATTTGAAACGAATACACTAATATATTTTTTAATTAAATGTTTGATATCTTTTCATGTTTCTATTTATTGCTTTTAGATTTTATCCATTCCCAACGCTTAGGGTCTATTTGAGACCAATACTTTTCATAAAAACCAACCTTTTCCGCATTATTATTTTTTATCATATTGGTAAAATATTTTATTAAAACATCTTTTTTATTGGATGTACTATTTAATAAGTCATTTTCATTTTCATCTAAAACGACTACAGATACGTAAATATGCTTCCATTCTTCTACACCATATGTAAAAACATTATATTTTTCTCCATTGGAGAATAAATCGACATTTTTCCAACTTAAAACAGGGTGAATGATTTTAGCAGGATATATAACTTCATCCCATGCACCAAATTTATCATACATTACTTTATGACTATACAAAGCAGAAAAAACACATTCAAATCTTAGCTCATTAACTATAATTATATCTTTTTCTTCTGTGGTTTTATGTTCTTTAATTAGTACTTCTGTAAAATCATTAACAAAAAAATTTGGACACCTTTTAACAACTTTTCGGTTAGAAACGCAAGCAACTATAAAGAAAAATATTATTAAAAATTTTATTTTCACAGCTGTATAATTTAGATTTTAATTGTTTTTGTTGTAAAGTTGAAGAAACTTTTAACTTTTTAATCCAATTTATTATTAAAGTTTCTGAGTTTAATGGCCGTCAATACTTTTTTGGTGTACAAAGGAAAATCGGCATTAAGCAACCATCCAAAATACCCTGGTTCACTTTCTAAAACATCTGTAACTAGTTTGCCATTATGTTTTCCAAAAGAGAAACATTCCTCGCCATTTTTGTTATAGGCAATAAATCCTGCAAAATCGGCAAACTTTTTACGTGAACTAAATTCGGACAAAAACTTTACATCATTTTCAATATCATCATACCTAGCAATTTGAGCTTTCAAGACCTCAAAGGTTGCCTTAGTATCGGCTTCTGCTCCATGAGCGCCTTCTAACTCCTTCTCACAATAAAATTTGTAAGCAGCACTTAAAGTACGTTGCTCCATTTTATGAAAAATGGTTTGAACATCCACAGCCACACGATTTTTCATATCAAAATCAACTTCGGCCCGTAACATTTCTTCGGCTAATAACGGAATATCAAATTTATTGGAGTTAAATCCTCCTAAATCTGAATCTTTTATCAGATTATGAATGTCTTTGGCTATTTCTTTAAATTTTGGTTTATCAACAACATCTTCATCCTTTATACCATGAATAGCGGTTACTTCTTTTGGTATTGGCATTTCTGGGTTAACCAACCATGTTTTAGTCTCTTCTTTTCCGTTTGGAAATACTTTTAATATGGAAATTTCAACAATACGATCCTTTGAAATATTAACGCCTGTGGTTTCAAGATCAAAAAAACACAGAGGTTTTGTCAGATTGAGATTCATTAAATTATCTTTTGTTTTATGCTTATTCTACAAAATTAAAAAACCTAACCGTTTAAAGGTTAGGTTTTCAATATTGTTTCTTTTGTTTTTTAAATTTCTCTGTTAACATCCCACGCTTCTAAGTAGTCTTTAACAGCTTTTACAAACTGACCTCCAAGAGCTCCATTAACCACACGATGATCATAGGAATGCGATAAAAACATTTTGTAACGAATGCCTATAAAATCGCCTTCGGGCGTTTCAATAACTGCTGGAACTTTTCTAATAGCTCCAAGTGCTAAAATACCAACTTGCGGCTGATTGATTATTGGTGTTCCCATAATGCTACCAAAAGTACCTACGTTCGTTACCGTATAAGTACCACCTTGAATTTCGTCTGGTTTTAACTTATTGGCCCTTGCTCGATTAGCTAAATCATTTACCTGTTTAGTCATTCCAACCAAATTAAGCTGGTCTGCATTTTTAATTACAGGAACAATTAAATTTCCATCAGCTAAAGATGCAGCCATCCCTAAGTTGACATTTTTCTTTTTTATAATAGTATCACCTTGAATGGAAATATTCATCATAGGAAAATCTCGCAATGCTTTGGCTACCGCTTCCATAAAGATAGGCGTAAAGGTTAAATTTTCTCCTTCTCTTTTAGCAAAAGCGTCTTTAACTTTAAGTCTCCATTGCCAAATTTTGGTCACATCTGCTTCAATAAAACTTTGAACATGAGCGGAGGTTTGAACAGATTCAACCATATGATGCGCAATAATTTTACCCATTCTGGTCATTTCAATAATCTCGTCTTCTCCGCTTGAGATTACTGGAGCCTTTTCTACTTTTATAGTTTCAACTGCTTTAACAGGCTGAATAGTTTCTTTAATGATGGGTTGACTTACAGGTTGTTTATTGCTGTTTTTATTTTCAATAAAATCAAGGATATCGTTTTTGGTAACTCTTCCGTCTTTTCCGGTTCCTTTTATGGCATCTAATTCTTGCTGAGAAATACCTTCCTCTTTCGCGATATTTTTAACCAGGGGCGAATAAAAACGATTTTCACTTGATGAAATAGACGAAACAGTTTCCTGAGCTGCTGTGACAGTTTCTTGAACTTGTGACATGGTTTCTGAAGGAACTTCTTCGGCTTCTTTAACCTTTACAAATGACGAGCTTGAAGAGTCGCCGTCTTCTTCGGTTTCAATTATTGCCAAGACTTGGCCAACTTGAACCACATCATCAACATTAAAAAACTTTTCTACTAAAACACCATCAACCTCACTAGGCACTTCGCTATCAACTTTATCAGTGGCAATTTCCAATACAGCCTCATCAAGCTCGATAGTATCTCCAACTTCTTTCAACCATGATGTAATAGTTGCTTCTGCGACACTTTCTCCCATTTTTGGTAACTTAAGTTCAAATCTTGCCATATCAGTAACGTAATACTCGTTTTTTAATTATTGTTTGCAAAATTAATGAAAAAACATTAATTTCATTAAACTATTTTCAATTTGTATTCTAAAAATTAATAATTTCACCTCTGGTTATTGCATCATCACTTCCCACGATAAAATTAGAATTATTTGGTAATATTTTATAAGTTACCTTTTTATTTTTGCTGGTTTTTTCCATTAAATCTACTATTCTTTTATAGGATAACCCATTAGCATCTAGAATAATTTCAGTATTTTTTGGAATGATATCTTTTAAATCTAACATTAAAACTAATTCTTTTTTTAAAAGTTTTTGTAATTCAACATTCTTGGTATTTGAAATTAAAAAATAGCGTTCTATTGATTTTTCACTTTTAATTGCCTGCTTTTTTAATAGATAAACCAATTTTATACCTAACCAAACCAACATGTTAAAAGCTATATTTTTTTTAAAATGCTTCTTATAAAATATCTGCATAGCACCATAAAACCTTTTGACGTACAATTTATCTCTTAAAGTGCTCTCTCCTTTATAATGAATGATGGTTGATGAACCCAAATAATAATTATTGTAACCCGCTTTTAAAACTTTATATGATAAATCTATATCTTCACCATACATAAAATAATCTTCATCGAATCCGCCAACATCTATAAATACCTGTTTGTTTAAAAACATAAATGCCCCAACTAAAACATCTACATTTCCAGTTTGGTTTTCGTTAAGATGCACTGCATAATATTCGTTAGAATTTCCTAAAAACTTTTTTAATGCCGCTTTAACAAAGGGTACATTGCGTTTGCTTTCAGGCAGAAATTCTCCTCTTCCGTTTATTAATTTACAACCAGCAATACCAAGGTTGCTTTTGCTTTTATATAATTCAATAAATTTTTCAAAAAGATCTTCAGTAACAACCGTATCAGGATTTAAAATGCATATATAGTCTCCTTTAGCTTTTGAAACGCCTATGTTATTGCCTTTTGAAAAACCAAAATTCTGATGGTTCTCTATAAGAATTACGTCTGGAAACAACGCCTTAACCATGTTACAGCTATCATCTTCGGAATTATTATCAACAACAATAATTTCAGCTTCAATATTTTCAATAGCCTTTTGCACACTTTTTAAACACAGTTCTAAAAAGTAGCGTACATTATAGTTTAAAATAACAACGGAAAGTTTCAAATGAGAGATTATAATTTTAAGGTGGTTTCAAAAGGAATTCTATTAACAATGCTGCGCCCTAGCGTAATTTCATCGGCATATTCTAACTCATCGCCAACAGAAATCCCTCTTGCAATGGTAGATGTAATGATATTGTAATCTTGAATTTGTTTAAAAATATAAAAGTTTGTGGTATCGCCTTCCATGGTAGAACTTAAAGCAAAAATCAGTTCTTTGACAGTTCCTTGTTTCACTTTATTAACTAACGATTCAATATTTAAATCATGAGGACCAATCCCATCCATAGGTGAAATTTTTCCACCTAACACATGATACAATCCTTTAAAAGAACTGGTATTTTCAATGGCCATAACATCTCTAACATCTTCAACAATGCAGATAATGTTGTGATTCCTTTTTGGGTTCGAACAAATTTCACAAACATCTACATCACTAATATTGTTGCAAGATTTACAAAACTTAATATCATTTCTCATGTTTGTTAATGCTTGTGATAAGACTTGTGTTTGCTCTTTAGGTTGTCTTAACAAGTGCAAGACCAAACGTAATGCCGTACGCTTACCTATTCCAGGTAATTGAGACATTTCGTTAACGGCTCGTTCCAATAACTTTGAAGAAAATTCCATGAATGCAAATTTACAATTTTAAAACTTAATTTAAACAACAGCATTTGGAATTTGAAAATATTAATGTGTAATTTACCAAAGATATTTTTAATATGAATACAACACAAATACTTCTTTTAATAGCGGCATATTTTGGCATCCTTATTTTAATCTCCTATTTTACTGGCAAGGAAGATACTAATGATGCCTTCTTTAAAGCCAATAAAAGAGCGCCTTGGTATTTGGTAGCATTTGGAATGATTGGTGCATCGCTTTCAGGAGTTACTTTTATTTCGGTTCCTGGATTGGTTAAAGGCGAACAATTTGCATATCTACAAGGTGTTTTGGGTTTTTTTGTGGGTTATATTATTGTTTTGGCTGTTTTATTACCTTTGTACTACAGATTGAATGTTACTTCTATTTATCAATATTTAGAACAACGTTTTGGCACGGTTAGTTATAAAACTGGTGCTTTTTTCTTTTTATTATCTCGTGTAACCGGTGCTTCATTTAGATTGTTTTTGGTGGCTTTAGCCATGCAATACATCGTATTTGAAACCATAGGCGTTCCGTTTTGGTTAACCGTTGTGATATCCATTTTACTTATCTGGATTTACACCAATCGAGGTGGCATAAAAACCATTATATGGACGGATACTTTACAAACTATGGCCATGTTAACGGCCGTAATTGTAGCCATTATTTTAATCATTCAAAAATTAGACTGGAGTATTATTGAAACATTTAAAAGCGACGCGTTCAACTCAAAAAATAAAATTTTCTTTTTTGATGACGCCAATGCTTCAACTTATTTCTGGAAATATTTTATTGGTGGTATTTTTATAACGATAGCTATGACAGGTTTGGATCAGGATATGATGCAAAAAAACCTGACCTGTAAAAATCAGAAAGAAGCACAAAAAAATATGTTCTCAATGTCGGTGCTTTTAGTGCTTGTAAACTTCGTTTTTTTAACTTTAGGAGCTTTACTGTTTATCTATGCGGAAAAATTTGGTTTAAGTATTCCGGTAGTAGATGGCAAAACAAGAACTGATTTATTATTCCCGGAAATTGCCATGAATCAAGGATTAGGAAATGGGCTTGCTATTGCTTTTATCATTGGTTTAATAGCCGCCGCTTATAGCAGTGCCGATAGCGCTCTTACTTCTTTAACTACCTCTTTTTCAGTAGATTTTTTAAACATTGAAAAACTTCCATTTGAACAACAAAAGCCACTCCGAAAAAAGGTTCATGTTGGCGTTTCTATCTTACTCATTATTGTGGTCATAATTTTTAATAATTTAGAAGGAAATGTGGTAGGAAACCTGTTTAAATTTGCCACTTATACCTATGGTCCCTTATTAGGATTATTTGCGTTTGGTGTTCTTACCAAAAGGCAA
>PFKE01000118.1 GCA_002784145.1 Flavobacteriaceae bacterium CG_4_10_14_3_um_filter_33_47
AAGAAATGGTAGCTGTTGACGCGGTAATTGATGAGGCATTTAAACCTATAGGAACAGATGTTTCACAAGGAATTTGTACACTTATAATTTTAAAATCATCAATATAATAACCATCATAATTTGAGGAATAATTTTCTGGTCGATTATTTGAGTCTGAAGCAAAATGAAATCTAAATTTTGCATTGGTAGCACCAAGTAAAAAACTGTTATTTGTTGCATCAATTGCAATTTCCTCCATAACCCATTGATTAAAGGTATCTCCATCATATACTTGTCCCGCGCTATTGGTACTTTGGAATGTATAGGTGGTTTTTCCTACATGAGAGTCGTTGTTATTTGTAGAGGCTTCTGGCTTTGTATATTTTCCGGACAATGGCAACCAAGTTGTACCGTTAACGGAACCAAGTATTTCTACAAAATCGAAATTACGTTCTAAATCCCACTTGGTGTAAAATTGTATTAAAACTTCAGAAGAACTGCTTAAATCGTAAGTTCCTGTAGTAGTAAGAGTGCTGTTTGAGTTAGTTGCATAAGGTGTGGTTGATGTATTTCTTAAAGAACGCGTCCCTGAATAGGGAGTAGTAGAAGCATTCCAAGTACCAGTTGCAGTCCAATTTGTTAATAAATTAGTATCTGGATTATCATTCAATAATAAAGTTGGGCTGTAATATTTTACAAAGTTAGCTTCGTAAAACACCACATTATCACCATTTTTTAGTTGAACTTTATATTCAATCTTATCATTTGGTTGAATGCCTGCATCAAGTTGAATGGTTGTCGAAATATTTCTTCTTTCCAAAACACTCATACCAGTTTGCGTAGTTGGTGAAGGAAGGGAAATTATATTTGCTGAAATAGGTGTTAATGTTAATGTGAAATTACTAGCAGTTTGACCTACACGTTGTATTCCAAAATTTAAAGTTGAGTTAGTAGATGTTATGTTGCTTTGTGTTAAATCAAAAAATTTAGCGTATTTACCACCGTAATATGTATTCATTAAGTTAATACGTACCATTCGTTTTGCAATGGGTACGATATTAGAGGGTGTTGGCCAAAATCCACCTTCAGACCCATGTCCACTTTCTGGGGTTGTAGCCAAAATATTTTTTCCTGAGCCAATGGATCCATTTGCATCGACAGAACCACCGACCATCCAATCATCTGCAATACCATTAGCTGGAGTAAAAATGGTTGCACCAGAAATATATCTATTATATCTGGTTATATCTTCATGCCATTGATGCATTTCATTTTCTCTACCAGAAACAAAGGTTGGGTTACCACCATAGGGATGTGGTATAGCATTAGAATATGAATGTTGCCAAACAGCAGTTTTGAAATTTCTGTTACTAATAAAATCAACTAGTATTTGAGTTTCTGGTTCAGAAGCTGCTGAAGGGCCCCGGTATGAATCGCTACTTGGAGTACCCGATGAACCAGTTCCTGCTGAACCCCAAAAATAATTAAAGTTTCGATTTAAATCTACTCCTCTTATTGAGGTTGTCGAACTTGTACTTCCGGTATTAGGTCTACAGTTTTTACGTTGCATGCCACCACCTGATGCATTTAAATGCTGGTTCCAGCGTAATCCATCAGGGTTAACAACAGGGATAAAATACAATTCATTGTTGTCAACCAAATCTTTAATGGCCTGATTGGTGTTATAGTTTTCAAGTATGTACCACATAAAATAAATATTCCCCATTAAAGCACTGACCTCTCTGGCATGAATCATAGATGTATAAAGTATTTGTGGTTTTGTACCTTCAGGTAATGCTTGGTTACCTGTTATTCTTACATAATAAATCGTTTCAGGATTCCATCTGGTTGTTCCAATTCCAGTATATGTTAATCCATTGTTTGTAATAGAAGTTGAAGGATTGCCCCATGTTGTTTTACCAATAGATGAAGCATCTAGCTTTTGTGAAATTAAATTAGGGTATAAGGCA
Source organism: Flavobacteriaceae bacterium CG_4_10_14_3_um_filter_33_47 (assembly GCA_002784145.1). Classification (GTDB taxonomy): domain Bacteria; phylum Bacteroidota; class Bacteroidia; order Flavobacteriales; family Flavobacteriaceae; genus Yeosuana. The sequence goes on from PFKE01000118.1 coordinate 1,950, forward strand.
TGCATATCATCTAACTCAGATTTCATTTCGCTTAGGGTTAAGCATCCGCCCATACTGCCTAAGTTAAAATTAGTCGGCACATTCCAATCGACTTCACTTCCGCCTTCATATTGTAAATAATTTTCAATAATTGTACTTGAAATGGATTTTTGCGATGAACTTCCAGATTTTGATTTTCCTTTTAGTATTTTACTGATATTGAGTTCGGAAATAGCTTTAGGTAATTCTGATTTAGCTCTTTCGGCATATAAAGTTGTTAAATCATCAATTTCTACGATGTAACTTATTCCTTTACTTTCTAATATTTTTAGTTCATCGGCTGATATTTCTAATTGAATACTGTTGTTATTAAAAATAGCTCCACATCTTAAATCTATACCTAACCCAACAAGTTTATCTATTGTTGATTTTGATGAGTTTAAGATTTTTATTCTTTTATGAATATCTTGGGAAAAACTAAATTGAGTTAATAAAAATACAAGTAAGCTAAGTAGCGTAATTTTTTTCATGAGATTTGAGTTAAAAGCAATTTATGGAGCGAATATAAAAATTTGTTTTAAAAAAATACTATGAAATGCAAAAAAAATCGATAAAGTGTATAATATTTCATTTTTATGTAAAATAAATACTACTTTAATATTCCGTGATTAAAAGTTTTTTAGCAATTTTTTATGGGAACATAACTCAAAAAATTTAATAAAGGGTTTTCTTAAAAATTGGAAGAGTATCTTTTCTCAATCGATAATTACTGACCATTAAATTATTTCAGTAAATAATTGATTGAATTTACTTATTTTGCAATCATTATTTTCAATCTCACTTATTTAGAGTATTTAAAATAAAAATAGGTTAATCATAAATAAATTTTGGGTGCATGAATATAAAGTATGGGGTAATTACAAGTCTTTTAGTCCTAGTTTTTGCGTGTAGAAATTCATCAGAATCTAAAATAGAACCTGTAATACCAAACAGCAATGAATTGGGCAAAAAGGAGAAGTTTCGTTCTCAATTTCATTTTACACCGAAAGTAAATTGGATGAATGACCCAAACGGATTGGTTTTCCAAAACGGTAATTATCACCTGTTTTATCAATATTATCCAGACAGTACTGTTTGGGGACCCATGCATTGGGGACATGCCAGAAGTAAAGATTTATTACATTGGGTTCACAGACCTATAGCCTTATATCCAGATAGTCTTGGGTATATTTTTTCAGGAAGTGCGGTTATAGATAAAAATAATACTGCGGGATTTGGTAAAGATGCCATGGTAGCCATTTATACATATCACGACCCTTTAAAGGAAAAAGAGGGCAGTATTTTATTTCAAACTCAAGGAATAGCCTATAGTAATGATGAAGGAGACACATGGAAAAAGTATGAGAACAATCCAGTGATAGAAAATCCTGGAATAAAAGATTTTAGAGATCCCAAGGTTTTTTGGAATGAAGAAAAGGCAATCTGGCAAATGGTTTTGGTAGCTAAAGACCATGTTCAATTTTATGAGTCTTATAATTTAAAAGAATGGAAAAAAATCAGTGATTTTAGAATTGATGATCAGCCGCCGTTAGGTGTTTGGGAATGTCCGGATTTATTTAAACTAAACGTTGAAGGCTCTCAGGAAGAAAAGTGGGTGCTAATAATAAGTCATGGCACTGGGGCGCCAAATGGAGGTTCTGGAACCAGATATTTTATTGGAGATTATAACGGTACAACCTTTACTACCAATCAAAAAGAAAGTTTGTGGATTGATTATGGAACGGATAATTATGCTGGTGTAACTTTTAATAACGAACCAAATAATAAGCGAATTTTTATTGGCTGGATGAGCAATTGGGATTATGCCACCACTACACCAACAGAATCTTGGCGAAGTGCCATGACCTTACCCAGAGAACTTTCAGTTGTAAAAGAAGCTGAAACGTATTATTTAAAAAGCTCATTAATTGAAGGATTAAGTAGTTTGGCCAAGAGTATTTCAAGAGTGGAAGTAACTGGCAATATTCCTTACAATTTTAAATATGATAACCTTCAGTCAAGTATCATTACATTCGATGCTGAAGTCCAAGAAAAATTACTTATAACTTTTTCTAATGATAAAAAGGAGTCCTTTCATATAAGTTATAATAAAAAAAATGGGGTTATTAAATTAGATAGGAGCCATTCCGGACAGATTAATTTTAGTGAAAAA
>PFKE01000127.1 GCA_002784145.1 Flavobacteriaceae bacterium CG_4_10_14_3_um_filter_33_47
ACAATTTATAGAACACGGTTTTGGCGGCACTTATTTAAGCATTCTTGAAGAAGGTTATGTCAATGTTGATGATACTTTTAATTTAGTTAAAAGACCCGAAAACAGGATTTCTGTAGCAGACCTGTTTCGTTTAATTCATTCCAAAGACAAAGATCAAGATTTATTGAAAATAGTTACTAATAGTGAAGCCATTCCTCCTAAAAAGCAAGCATTACTCAAAAGTTATATTAAAGATTAATTTAAATTTAAGGCCAAATAATTAAGACTCAACTTTAATGTAAAATGAATGATTGCATAAAGCAGTGACAGTTTTCAGTTATATTTGTTTTATTTTTATAAACATCCTTTGAAAGACCTTTTACTCATCACACCTCCGTTTACGCAATTAAACACGCCGTATCCTGCAACATGCTATTTAAAAGGTTTTTTGAATACAAAGCATATTTCTTCATTTCAAATGGATTTGGGTATTGAAGTGATTTTAGAACTGTTTTCAAAAAAAACATTTCAAATCCTATTTGAATTAGCTGCTAAAAACAACCGCATCATTTCTAAAAATGCACAAAGAATTTATACGCTAAGAGACGCTTATTTACAACCTTTAGATGATGTGATTGCCTTTTTACAAGGCAAAAAACCAACCTTTGCCAGACAAATCTGCACCGACAATTTTTTACCACAAGCATCACGGTTTGAGCAATTAGATGAATTGGATTGGGCATTCGGTACTATGGGCATACAAGACAAAGCCAAACATTTAGCCACCTTGTATCTGGAAGATTTATCCGATTTTATTGTGGAATGTATTGATGACCATTTTGGTTTTAGTCGTTATGCAGAACGCTTAGGGCAAAGTGCCAATACGTTTGATGAATTATATGAACAATTACAAAGTGAACCGACATATATTGATATCATCACTTTAAACATTATTGAAGAAAAATTAAAATTAATTGAACCCCAATTAGTGTGTTTTTCGGTGCCGTTTCCCGGAAATTTATACAGTGCCTTTAGGTGTGCCCAATATATAAAGGCCAATTACCCAAGCATGAAAGTGGCTATGGGTGGCGGTTTTCCAAATACCGAATTACGGTCAGTTACCGACATTAGAGTATTTCAGTTTTTTGATTTTATTACCTTGGATGATGGCGAATTGCCCATTGAATTACTTTACGAAAATGTTTGTCACACTGAGCGCAGTCGAAGTGCTGAAAAAGAAGCTATATCTTTTAAACGCACCTTCCTTTTAGAAAACTACAAGGTTGTATATAAAAACAATGCCACAAAACCAGATTATAAACAAGAAGAAGTTGGCACACCTGATTATTCCGATTTACTATTAAACAACTATATTTCAGTGATAGAAATCGCAAACCCCATGCACAGTTTATGGAGCGATGGCAGATGGAACAAACTCACCATGTCACATGGTTGCTATTGGGGAAAATGTACCTTTTGCGATATTTCGTTGGATTACATTAAAATTTACGAACCCATAGCCGCCAAATTATTGGTGGATCGTATTGAACAACTCATAGAACAAACCAACGAAACCGGATTTCATTTTGTGGATGAAGCCGCACCACCGTCGCTCATGAAAGCCTTGGCTTTGGAAATCATAAAACGAAAGCTCTCCGTGACGTGGTGGACCAACATTCGGTTTGAAAAAAACTTTACCAAAGATTTGTGCTTGCTATTAAAAGCATCGGGTTGTATTGCTGTTTCTGGTGGACTGGAAGTGGCCTCGGATAGATTATTGAAACTGATTGATAAAGGCGTTACCGTGGAGCAAGTCGCGCAAGTCACACGAAATTTTACCGAAGCCAACATTATGGTTCACGCTTATTTAATGTACGGTTACCCAACACAAACCGTTCAGGAAACGGTTGATAGTTTGGAAATGGTACGTCAGTTATTCGAAATTGGCATGTTGCAATCTGGCTTTTGGCATCAGTTTGCACTAACGGCGCATAGCCCGATTGGATTGAATCCTTCTGCATACCACATAATCCCAAACACAAAACCCATTACGTTTGCCAATAACGATATTGCCTTTACCGATACCACTGGCATTGACCATAACCAGTTTAGTTTAGGATTAAAAAAATCGCTTTTTAATTATATGCACGGCATTGGGTTTGAATTGCCGCTGCAAGATTGGTTCGATTTTAAAATCCCGAAAACCACCATTAAACCCGATTATATCCATAACTGTTTAGAAACAGATGTTCATTTCAACATCAAACCAACTGCAAAAATACTGTGGTTGGGTACGAAACCTTTGGTAACGGAAACTTCCAAAACCAAAAAGGGGCAAACGTATTATGCGTTACAAGCCACGTTTCACAGTACAACTGATACGTTTACAGTAACTTTTGACAAAAATCAAGGTATTTGGTTTTTAAATATATTAGAAACATTAAGCCCAAACCACTCACAATTGCCTTTCTTTTCAGAATTAAAAAAAGATTTTGAAACCCAGTTTGAGGATTTTGAATTGTTTTGGTTTTCAAAACCTATAAACGTTTTACGAGAAAATGGGTTGTTAGTTTTGTAGTGATTTTAGATTTTAATTTATTTTTTGTAAACTTATATGTTTACTTTTTATATAATTTGTAAACTTATATGTTACTTTTTACTTGGAACCGCATTGCAGTAAGCACCCACCAAGAGATTGAATAATTGAATGATTTTTAGCCACGATTACACTGATAAAGAATTCCATAAAATGAAACACAGACTTAATGGTTTTAATAAAATTCTATAAATCATGGCTAATTCCATTAATTAACAACCTCGGCATACAAATCAAAATCGGCTGCTTCTGTAATTTTAACCGTTGCAAACTCACCTGTTTTTAAATAGGTTTTAGTAGCATCAATAAGAACTTCATTATCTACATCGGGCGAATCAAATTCGGTTCTACCAACAAAATAATTTCCTTCTTTTCTATCAATAACCACTTTAAAGGTGTTGCCAATTTTTTCCTGATTGAGTTCCCACGAAATTTGTGATTGCAGTTCCATAATCTCGTTAGCACGTTGTTGTTTTACCTCTTCGGGCACATTATCCTCTAAATGATATGCATGGGTATTTTCTTCATGACTGTAGGTAAAACAACCTAAACGTTCAAAACGCATCTCTTTTACCCACTGTTTTAACTCTTGGAAGTTTTGGTTGGTTTCTCCGGGATAGCCTACAATCAAGGTGGTTCTTATAGTCATATTAGGTACTGTAGCTCTAAAATCTTGTAGCAACCTAGTGGTTTTTTCTTTAGTGGTTCCGCGTCGCATGCTTTTCAAAATAGAATCGGATATATGTTGCAACGGTATGTCAAGATAATTACAAATTTTAGGTTCTCTGTTCATAACATCCAACACATCCATTGGGAATCCTGTGGGAAAGGCATAATGCAATCGAATCCATTCAATGCCTTCGACCTTTACAAGTGCTTCCAGCAACTCAGCAAGATTTCGTTTTTTGTATAAATCGAGTCCGTAGTAGGTTAAATCTTGTGCAATTAAAATCAATTCCTTGACCCCTTTTGCTGCCAATTTTTCAGCTTCAATTACAACATCTTCAATAGGAGTACTTTTATGCTTTCCGCGCATTAATGGAATAGCACAAAAACTACATGGCCTGTCGCAACCTTCGGCAATTTTTAAGTAAGCATAGTTTTTTGGCGTGGTTGTTAAGCGTTCACCAATCAATTCATGTTTATAATCAGCACCTAAAGATTTTAATAAACTAGGCAACTCTGTGGTTCCGAAATACTCGTCCACATTTGGGATTTCCTTTAATAAATCTGGCTTGTAACGTTCACTTAAGCAACCCGTAACAAATACTTTATCGACGTCTCCATCTTCCTTTTTTTGCACATATTCTAAAATGGTATTGATGCTTTCTTGCTTGGCATTGTTAATAAAGCCACAAGTATTAATAACCACAATATTGCCTTCCTCTTCATGAACCACATCTTTTCCACTGGCTTTTAATTGCCCCATCAACACCTCACTATCGTAAACATTTTTACTACAGCCAAGGGTTACTACATTAATTCGGTTTTTCTTTAAAGATTTTGTGCGCATACTTTTATAAATCAGGGCGCAAAGATACATAATGATTTTGATTTGTTTGTTGTTTAGTTGTTTGCCGTTTAGTTGAAGTAACATTTAACTTTATAACTATTTATACCTAAACCTTTTATATATTTGTGTGTCCTGTTTTTAAAACCTACTTTATGAAACGTATAAATTTTTTGTTACTTATTGCTATTCTGTCGTTTTTTAACTGCTCTAAAGACGAACCTGCTGAAGCTAAAACACTTTATTTTCCACCTGTAAATTCCAATGCTTGGGAAACGCTTTTCATTGCCAATGTGGGTTGGAATACCAGTGCAGAACAACCGCTTTATGATTTTCTGGAAGCCAATCCCACAGATGCTTTTATCATTTTAAAGGATGGAAAAATTGTTATTGAAAAATATTTTGGCTCTTTTGAGCAATCTACCATTCATTCTTGGAATTCCGCAGCAAAAACCTTAACCGCTTTTACTGTTGGAATTGCACAAGAAGAAGGTTTTTTGTCGATTGACAATCCATCTTCAGATTATATGGGTACTGGCTGGTCCTCTTTAACGTTAGAACAAGAATCGAAAATTACTGTACGCAACCATTTAACGATGACTACCGGATTGGACTATACCGTACCGCAAAATTTTTGTACCGACCCAGAGTGTTTTCAATATAAAAATGAACCAAACACCTATTGGTATTACCACCAAGGCGCATACACGGTACTTGATAACGTTGTGACGGGTGCTGTTCAACAAGATTTTAAAACTTATTTTAATGCCAAAATACGCGATAAAATTGGGATGACAGGCAGCTGGGTTAAAACTAGTGATTTAAACCTTTATTTAAGTAATGCCCGAAGTATGGCGCGGTTTGGATTATTGACTTTGAACCAAGGCGTTTGGGACAACACAACCATACTTGCAGACAAAGATTATTTTGTTGAGATGACGACAACGTCTCAAGATTTAAATAAATCGTATGGGTATTTATATTGGTTGAATGGAAAAAGCAATTTTAAAGTGCCAGGTTCAGAAACCTTATTTACAGGTAAATTAATACCAAATGCACCGGATGATTTGATTGCTGGATTGGGTGCTTTCGACCAAAAATTGCACATTGTTCCAAGTAAAGGATTGGTAATTGTGCGGATGGGAGACAGCGCAGAACAAGATGAACTTGGCCCCACGGAATTCGATAATAACCTTTGGGAAAAGATTAATGCTTTGATTGATTAAAAGATTCCTTCCCGATAGCTATCGGAATTCTCGGAAATTTTATTTGAAAAAAGAATCCACAAACTCATATTTATTAAACACCTGTAAATCGTCGATACCTTCTCCAACACCTATATACTTAACAGGTATTTGGAATTGGTCTGATATTCCTATAACAACGCCACCTTTGGCGGTTCCGTCCAGTTTGGTTACTGCTAAGGAAGTTACTTCAGTAGCCGCTGTAAATTGTTTAGCTTGTTCAAAAGCATTCTGCCCTGTAGAACCATCTAAAACCAACATCACATCATGAGGTGCATCATCAATGACTTTTTGCATGACTCGCTTAACTTTAGTTAACTCATTCATCAAATTAACTTTATTGTGCAATCTCCCGGCAGTATCAATAATTACAACATCTGCATGCTGCGTTACAGCGCTTTTAAGCGTGTCAAAAGCTACAGAAGCCGGATCGCTTCCCATAGGCTGTTTCACTAAGGGCACATCTACTCTATCGGCCCACACTTGTAATTGGTCAATAGCTGCTGCTCTAAAGGTATCTGCTGCTCCTAAAACAACTTTTAATCCTTGTTTTTTGAATTGGCTTGCTAATTTACCAATGGTTGTTGTTTTACCAACGCCATTAACGCCCACAACCATAATTACATAAGGTGTTTTGTTTTGTGGAATGGTAAATTCTGTATCCTCACCTGAGTTGGTTTCTGATAGCAAGCCCGCTATTTCTTCACGAAGAATTGCATTTAGTTCATCGGTTCCCAGATATTTGTCTTTAGAAACTCTATTTTCTATACGTTCAATAATTTTTAAGGTGGTACTAACCCCTACATCACTAGAGACTAAAATTTCTTCAAGATTATCCAAAACATCCTCGTCAACTTTAGATTTTCCGGCTACGGCTTTGCTTAGTTTATTAAAAAAGGTTGTTTTGGATTTCTCTAATCCTTTATCGAGGGTTTCCTTTTTTTCTGTTGAAAATATTTTTTTAAAAAAACTCATATGTTTTAACGTTTAAACGTTGAGTGTTATAGTAATGCCCAAATTAGATAACAATTTTCTTGCCCTAAAAATTATACTGAAAAATTGTCACTAAAATGTCGCGAAAATTATCGGAATGTAAATATAAAACAAAGAGGTGGTCTAAAAAGCAATTTTTTAGGTGATTTTCGTTTTGTTAAGAATTAATTTTGTTTAAAAATCTATAAACATCCGTTTGTAAAAGCACCCATATTCAATATTAAAGCTATATAATTTCTGAATAGTTATTTAAATGACTTTAAATTAATTTATGATGACAAGGCATAAGAACATGGCCTTTGAAAATAAAGTAAAAAAGAAACACGGACTACATTAACAAGTATTAAAAATTTTAAGTTTCAACAATAAATTGGGATCCGGACAGTTTTCTAAAAAAAAATCTAAATCCTTTTTACTGCAAACACCCGGATAATCGCCCTTAAAATCTTGCATATCTTTAATAATTTGAAAATGCAAGTGTGGCGGATAATCGCCATTAACAGACGAATTGCCTAAAGTTGCTATGCAATCTCCTTGAAAGACTTTTTGTCCAAGTGCCAAATTATATAAAGATTTCAAACTTAAATGACCATAAAGCGTGTAAAACGTTATGCCATCTATTAAGTGCTTTAAAATAATGGTTGGTCCATAATCGCCATCATTCATATTATTCTTAAAACTATGAACCGTTCCATCTAAAGGCGTATATACTTTAGATTCTGCTTCGCACCATAAATCCACACCTAAATGAATGTTTCGTTCACTTTCAACATCCAACGAGTTAAAATGGTTGCTACGTCTGTATATTGTTCTTTTTTCGTTATAACCTCCAAAACCAATACGTCCGTTTTGCTTTTTTATGGCTTTATAGATAAAATGACCTAATGCGATAGATGACGATACATCGACTGCTTCTAACTCGGTATTTTTAAATGACAAATTAATCGGTACATACTTTATAAGTGGTATCTCTTTATTAAGAACATAGAGACTTTCTGAACTTACTTCTTTTAAAAAATTTGAAAAAGATTCCATATCCTATTTAAGAAGTGCTTCTAAAGCAGGTTGCAAATGATGGTACTTAAACTCAAAACCAGCCTCTTCAATTTTTTTTGAACTTACGCGCTGACTTAAAAATAACAAGGTATGCATCTCACCCAAAACCAATTTCATAAGAATTTTAGGAATGTTAGGCATAAACAAAGGCTTATCCAATACTTTGGCACAAAGCTTTGTAAGTTCTTGATTGGAAACAGCATTGGGAGCTACCGCATTATAAGCGCCTTCTAAGTGATGCATATAAACAAACAAAAACAGTCGGGCTAAATCGTTAATATGAATCCATGATTGCCAAGCTTGGCCCGTTCCAAAACTGGAGCCTAAACCTAGCTTTATGGGTTTAAGTATTTCGGGCAAAGCACCACCTTTATTGGATAACACCAACCCTATTCTTATTTTAGAAACCATCATATTTAAATTTGAAAATTCATCTACAGCTGCTTCCCATTGTTTTACAACGTTACTCAAAAAAGTATCATCGCCTTTGGAATGATCTTCTTCATAATAATTAGATATGGAATCTGGATACAGTCCAATTGCACTTGCAGAAATGATGTGCTTTACTTGGTTTGGATTATTTTTTAAAGCATTCACCAGAGTTTGTGTAGCTTCTAATCTGCTTGACAAAATCTCTTGTTTATAACTAGAAGTCCAACGTTTTGAAACGGTTGCTCCAGCTAAATGAAAAATCGTATCTACGTTTTCAAAGCTTTGAATATCAATCTCATTATTTTTAGGGTTCCAATAAAACCCTTTATAATTTTGCTGATTGGAAATCTTAGATTTACTGGTCGTTAAATAATGAACGTCCATAGCTTGCTTATGGCAAAGTCTAACAATTTCTTTTCCAATTAATCCAGTGGCACCTGTAATTAATACGCGCATGTTCTTTTTTTATAAAGTTACAAAATGAGTAAACAATGCTCTGTATAATTAGGCTAGGTTTAACATTTTGGTTTTAGTGGTCAAGTTAACAATTCAACGATTAAACAATTCAACAGAATTCTTCATTGTTAATTATCACTTAATCCATTTAATTCCTCGTAACATTTGGCACCATTCGCTTTACCGAATGTTACGAGCTTCTTTACAAGCTCGTAACATTTCACGTTTTCCTGGTGGACCAGGGAGTTTTTCCACGGTAAAACCAACGGTTTGCATGGCTCTGCGCGCACTTCCTTTGGCAGAATAGGTTACTAAAACACCTTGAGTTTTTAAAGCATTGCACATGATTTTAAAAATTGGTTCTGTCCATAATTCTGGTTGAACACGCGCACCAAAGGCATCAAAATAAATAAGATGGTATTTATTGGTTTCTACAATATCAATAAAAAACTTTTTTTGCTTGGTTAGTTTGAAGTTTTGTGAAATTTCTTGTTCGGTTTCCCATTCAGAATCATGCAAACACCTAAACAATCCTGCCTTGTCTTGAGCTTGCAATTCTTCGATATAATTTAATTGATTGATTTCATCCAAACTTACAGGAAAGGCTTCAACACCGCAATAATTTATGGTTAGGTTTAACTTTTCTGCTTCTAAATAGCTAATAAAAGTATTAAGACCAGTACCAAACCCTATTTCTAAAATAGAAATGGGCTCTTTAAAATTGGGGTGTTTTTCAACGAAATAATGCAATCCATGTTTTATAAATACATGATAGGCTTCTTGAATGGCACCGTGCATGGAATGATATTGTTCATTCCATTCGGGCAAAAAAATGGTTGAAGAACCATCGTTGGTAATAACTATCTTGCGTTTCAATTTACTTTATTAGTAAAACACCATTGGCCTCAAAAGAATAGGTTCGTTTTGGTTCAGTAATTTTTGCAATAGCTTCAAAAGAAGCACCCGAATCTTCAGCATAGTGGTGTTGGTCATCTACCGATACTTCTTCAACAAAGGCTTGTCCATTAATAATGACCTCTTTACCAGCTATATTTTTTGGCATAAAAAATCCGTAATCCTTAAACTTTACCATAACTTGTTCATTATTTCCTAAATCTACTTTCATCCAGCAACCTTTTGCCTAACAAGCCTCTTCTACCTTAGCTATCATTTTGGTTTGAATACTATCGCCAGATTTCATTATTTTGTAATGTTCGGCCATGGATTTTACAGCAATGGCATCGTCTGCAATAATTTCTTTTCCAAAAGAAGAATAGGTTATTTTGGGCGTTTCTTTTGATTCTTTTGGGGTTTCTTCATTTGTTTTTTTACAAGAATTTAACATGAAAACGCATATAAATGCAAAGAAAATTGACTTCATAGTGTAAAAATTATAATATTATTAGAATTGTTCAAATATAGCCTTTTTTTAATATGCTTTTTATTTAAATTTGTACTATAAAACTATTAAACTATGAATGCTGTAATCAATAACATAGAAGTAATTAAAACTAAAACATCTAAAATTCATGATGTGGATTTTGAGCATTTAAGTTTTGGAAGTACTTTTTCAGATCATATGCTGGAATGCGATTTTAAAGATGGGAAATGGCAAGCTCCCAAAGTGGTGCCTTACCATTCTATTACTTTGGATCCTTCCGCTAAAATATTTCATTATGGACAATCTATTTTTGAAGGCATGAAAGCCTACAAAGACGCCAATAATGATGTTTATTTATTTAGACCGATTGATAATTGCAAACGTTTAAACATCTCTGCAAAACGTTTGGCTATTCCTGAAGTGCCAGAAAATTATTTTATGGAAGGATTAAAAACCTTACTAAAGGTAGATAGTGACTGGATTCCTAAAAATGAAGGCTGTTCATTATACATCAGGCCTTTTATCTTTGCTACTGGAAATGGATTTCATGCATCGCCGTCCAATGAGTATAAATTTATCATTGCAACGGCACCTTCTGGTTCTTATTTTGCCGGAAAAGTAAAAGTTCTTATTGAAGAAACCTATTCGAGATCTGCCAATGGTGGCGTTGGTTTTGCAAAAGCAGGTGGAAATTATGCCGGTCAGTTTTACCCAACACAATTAGCCATTGAAAAAGGATATCAACAGGTTATTTGGACCGATGACAATACTCATGAATACATTGAGGAAGCTGGTGCCATGAATATCTTTATTAGAATCAATGACACCTTAATTACTGGACCCACCAGCGACCGCATATTGGATGGAATTACCCGCAAAAGTGTTATTGACATTGCCAAAGCAGAAGGAATCTCTGTTGAGATAAGAAAAATTAAGGTTCATGAAGTGGTTGCTGCCGCTAGAAATGGTACCTTAAGAGAAATGTTTGGCGCTGGAACGGCTGCTGTTATTTCTCCTATTTCTGGGTTTGGGTATCATGGTGAAGATTTTGATATTCCTGAACAAAGCAAGCCTTATGCTGGTTTCTTGAAAAAGCGGATTACCGATATACAAACCAATAAGTGTGAAGATCCGTTTGGTTGGAGATTTAAAGTTGAATGATTTAGCATTTCCTATATAAAAAAGTACTTTCTTAGACCTGTCAGGATTTTGAAACCCGACAGGTCTTTGAATATGGTGTGATTGATTCGAATTTAAAATTAAGCCACTTTTATAAAATTAGCTAAAGGGCATTATTACTATTGATAAAGTGCCATTTCAATGCCAATGCTTACTTAGTACCGTCAATACTACCCTTAAACATTTAATAAAAAAGCAATAAAGTTTAAATTACCTTTAAACTTTATTGCTTTAAACAAATCTATTTTTTTTCTGAAATTACGCTTTAAATATGCAAAGCTCTATTTTCAGTGGCTGCTAATGCCGCTTCTTTAATAGCTTCTGTAAAGGTAGGATGCGCATGAGACATTCTTGAAACATCTTCGGCACTGGCTCTAAATTCCATAGCAACTACAGCTTCTGCAATCATATCGGCTGCACGAGCACCAATCATATGAACACCTAAAATTTCATCCGTTTTTTTATCTGCTAAAATTTTTACAAACCCATCTAAATCCATACTTGCTCTACTTCTTCCTAATGCACGCATTGGAAAAGAACCCGTTTTATAGTCTATTCCTGCTTCTTTAAGTTGCTCTTCTGTTTTACCAACACTAGCAACTTCTGGCCATGTATAAACAACCCCAGGAATTAAATTATAATTGATATGTGGTTTTTGTCCTGCAATGGTTTCTGCAACAAAAACGCCTTCTTCTTCAGCTTTATGAGCTAACATAGCACCTTTAACCACATCACCAATGGCATAAATATTTTTAGCAGATGTTTGCAAATGATCATTCACTTCTATTTGACCTTTATCTGTTAGCTTAACACCTGCCGCTTCTGTATTCAAGCCATCTGTGTAAGGCTTTCTGCCTACAGATACCAAGCAGTAATCGCCTTTAAAAACAACTTCTTCTCCTTTTTTATTATCGGCTTTTACAATAACTTCATTACCTTTTCTTTCTACAGATTTGACTTTATGAGACGTTTCAATCTTAAATTTTTGTTTTTTAAGGACTTTGTTAAGTTCTTTAGATAAGCCAGAATCCATGGTTGGAATAATTCTGTCCATATATTCAATAACGGTTACTTCTGAACCTAAACGTTTGTACACTTGTCCAAGTTCCAAGCCAATAACGCCACCACCAATGACTATTAAATGCTTTGGAATTTCTGTTAGTTTTAAAGCTTCAGTAGATGTGATAATCCGTTCTTTATCAATGGAAATAAAAGGTAAACTAGATGGTTTACTTCCTGTAGCAATGATGGTAGTTTTAGCTTCAATTTCTAAGGTTTCTTTTCCAGTAATGGTAATATGGGTCGAATCTTTAAAACTTCCTAACCCTTGGTACACATCAATATTATTTTTCTTCATCAAGAAATCAATTCCGCCAGTAGTTTGATCAACAACGGCTTGCTTTCTTGCAATCATTTGTTTTAAATTCACCTTAATATCGCCAGGTATATCAATGCCATGTTCTTCAAAATGTTTGATTGCATCTTCATAATGGTGTGAAGAATCTAAAAGAGCCTTACTTGGAATACAACCTACATTTAAACAAGTACCACCTAGGGTAGTGTACTTTTCAATAATGGCAGTTTTCATGCCTAATTGTGCGCAACGTATGGCTGCAACATATCCTCCAGGTCCTGAACCAATTACGGCTACATCGTATAAATTCATATAATATTTGTGGTGTTATAAATTAAAAAATAAAAACAAAAATACAAATGTTTTATGGGACAACCATAAAAAACAATTTTTTATAACTAGCATGTGTTTTCCTTTGAATCCATAAAAACTAATGCTTTTAAAAAGGTGACAAGCTAAAATTATGTAATTTTGCCATCATGCAAAAAAACATCAACATACAAAACAAAAAAGCTCGCTTTCTCTACGAAATACTAGATAAGTACACCGCTGGTATTGTATTAACGGGCACCGAAATAAAATCTATTAGAAGCAGTAAAGCTTCTATTGCCGAAAGTTTTTGCGAATTTAATGAACAAGGTGAACTCTTTGTAATTAACATGAACATAGAAGAGTATTTATATGGCACCTATTACAATCATAAACCCAAAGCAGAACGAAAACTGCTCTTGAATAAAAAAGAATTAAAAAAACTTCAAAAAGAAGTTCAAAATACTGGTCTTACCATAATTCCCCTTAAATTATTTATCAACGATAAAGGCTATGCTAAGCTTGATGTAGCCTTAGCTAAAGGAAAAAAATTATACGATAAGCGTGAAACTATTAAAGACCGAGATAATAAACGTGATTTAGATCGCGTTAAAAAAATCTATAAATAATCCAATGGAAATTTAAATGAAATCTCTGGCTACCATACTTCTATTTATCTTACTCTCCTTTAATTTAAATGGACAAGATAA